>JBFMBP010000143.1:34732-120740 GCA_040755155.1 Candidatus Omnitrophota bacterium
GGTCGAAACAGCCGTAAGTGGGAGAATCCTTGTCGCGATCCCCCAATCCTAATAGACGGCAAGCCTGAGAAAGGGCGATGCGTCCATATAATTCGCCGAATTGTATTTCTTCCATCCATGATTCTCCGATAAAAATCCCGTTGTTCATCCATGTTGTATACAAAATCAAAGCGTAGGATGGGTTTCGCCGTTTGACCCATCAATTACTCTTCAATTTAATAATGATGGGTCAAAAAACGCGACCCATCCTACTTTTCTTATTGCCGTCATTTCGGTTCTGAATTTATCATTCATCATTCATCATTATTCTGCTTCCATCCAAACCAATAACCGAATCCGAGCGGAATCAGGATCGGCGCCAGAGGGAGAAAAAGCCGTACTTCATTTACTTTGGCGACGAAAAAATGCAACAAAACGAAAATGGGAACGATAAGCAAAATGCGGCGCAGAAACTTCGGCGCCGACGCGAATCCGAGCAACGCCCATAACCAGAAAGGCCCATACAATACCGCTAGCAACAGGGTTCCCGGCGTGCGGAAATTATAGGATAGGTGGAAGGCGGCGGAATGAACATATGGCTGAGGACCGAAATACCAGCGCAATCCCGCCGCCGCGCCTATTCCGATTAAGACGTAAAGAGCGAAAAACAGCCAGAAACGGCCGGTTCGCTTGTCGGCGCAAAGAAAATACATAGATATTAGAAAAAACGCCGCTTCGAAGCGTTCCAGCGAAGCGACGGCGATGCAAAGAATCAGCCAGATCCATTGATCGTAATAGATCGAAAGCATTCCTACTATATAGATTGCTAGAATCAAAGAACTGCTAGGTTGAAAGTGATAATTGAAAAAACTCAGGGGATGGATGGCGGCTAGGAATGTCATGCCGAACAATGCAGAGGCATCGGGAAACCAAATTTTGAGATAACGATAAAAGAGCAGCAAAGACGCCGCCGTCGTGGAAAAAACAACTCCAACTTGAAAAAACAAAAAAGACTTCTCGTAAGCGAGAAAGGAAGACGACGCCCTCAGAAACGCTTCGCAGGCCAGATGAAGAAACACGCGATATTGATAAGGATAAAGCGCTTTCCCGGCGAGAAATGTCCGGTGTTGTTCGATTTTATCGCTCAACGTTGGTTCGTCGATGTATTTAAGATGAACATAAGCCAAAATCGCCGCCAAGTGAACCGCGAGCAGGATCGCGCCAAGAGGATTCATCCGGCGGCTATTTTGTTTGTCGATGGCAACCATCATGGATGTTCGCGCCGTCTTTCTCGTGTGATAAACGTCTCACATTGGCCTTTCATGCTTGAAACGGATAAATAGGCGTCCGAAATTATCGCTGTCCTTATCGATGCGATGGTAGAGTTTTTTGATATGGGGCTGCTGCAGAAAACGCAGGACGCGCTTTTTCAATTGTCCGCTGCCCTTGCCGGGAATAATTTCTATAATGGGAATGCGCTTTTGCACCGCCTCTTGAATGACTCGTTCCAATTCAACGTCAATCTTTTTTCCCTTGTTGAATATATCGTGCAAATCAAGTTTCAGTTTGGCCATCGTCTTCGATTCCTCGCCGCTTTCCCGCTTTAATCGTAAAAAGATCTCATGTTACGCAGTCTGTGGGTGCAGGAGTCCCGCCTGTACATTGATAAAACCATCCATGCGCTGCGATTGACGTTATTGAATCACGAAAACACGAAATAACACGAAATCCACGAAATTTTAGAATCGCGGATATCGCGGATTCTTTTGGATTTCACGGAAAAATCTTTCGCACAGCACGATGCCTTGCATCAATAGTTATTCTTTTTTTCGTGTTTTCTTTTTAATTTCGCGTCTTCGTGATTCGGGCGGCGATAGGTTGAGATTCCTGTATTTTCTATTGCGCATAACAAAAGTTATAGTATTCCAAAAAATCCCTCCTTAACAGTCTTAAGACCGATCAGATTCGGGCAAATTTCCTTGACAGAAAGAGAAATTCGCCGGATGCTAAAACTCAAGAGATCAATTACCAATAAGCATGAGGCGTCAAGATGAAATATCGTCCATTAGGAAAATCGGAAATTGAAGCGTCGGCAGTCGGCTTGGGAACATGGGTTACCGGGGGCGGCTCCGTCTGGGGCGGGGATGTTGACGAAGCGGAATCGATCCGCGCCATACATGCTTCCCTCGACGCGGGAGTGAACCTTATCGATACGGCGCCCGCTTATGGCTTCGGACGCAGCGAGGAGATCGTGGGCAAAGCGTTGAAAGGCAGGCGGGATCAAGCCGTCATCGCCACCAAGTGCGGACTCTGGTGGCAGGATCGACGCGGCTCGTTCTTCTGCGTCTTCGACGGACGCGATATTTATCGCTCCCTGCGCCCGGATACGATTCGGGAAGAGATCGAACAGAGCCTGAAACGGCTGGATGTGGAAACCATCGATCTCTATCAAGTCCATTGGCCCGCTATCGTTCCCGACAAAACGCCGATAGGGGAAACCATCGATTGCTTGTTGGAACTGAAGCAGCAGGGAAAAATCCGAGCCATCGGCGCATCCAACATCAGTTTGGAAGAATTGAAGGAATACGAGGAGCGCGGCCCAATCGATTCCAATCAACCTCGCTACAGTATGCTTTATCGGCAGATTGAGAAAGATATCCTTCCCTATTGCATTGAAAGGAACATATCTACGCTCGCCTACATGCCGTTGGAACAAGGATTGTTGACGGGCAAAGTGGGCATGGACCGCCGGTTCGGCGAAGGAGAATGGCGCAGCAATCTGGATTGGAATCCGTGGTTCAAGATGGAAAACCGCCCACGCATTCTCCAGATGTTGGATTCGTGGCATGACCTAACGGCGAAATACGGTTGTACGCTGGCGCAACTGACCATCGCTTGGACCTACAGCCAACCCGGCGTCACTCACGCCCTATGCGGAGCGCGCACAGCGGCGCAGGCCATCGACAACGCCAAGGCGGGCGAGATCGAACTCGATCCCGAAGACATTTCCCGCATCCGGAAAGATGTTCTGGCGCTGGGCGATCCCGCTTAAGATTAAACCATTCGCCGGTCTTATTATTGGATCGCTGAAAAAAGGGGTGAATTAGCTCTTCTTGCTAAGATCATGTTTTTTCAAATATAATAATATTAATGAAAATCAATTCGGGCGTTGGCCTTGAGAGAGCCGTCTTTCGAAGTTCCGACGCTTTGCGTAAAGCCGGGAGAGGAGTTTGGGGAATGAGTTACGCTGTGATGCTTCAACGCCAGGAAGCTGGCAAACAACGTTTCAAGGAAGGCCATTATTCGGAATCGGAACGCTGCTTCCAAACCGCCATCAAGGAAGCGGAAAAATTTCAGGCGCCCAACGAGTATCTAGCTCGGCAGATTAAAAACCTGGGAGTTTTTTATTTCGCCTTGGGCGAGTTGGAAAATGCGGAGCATTTGTTCAAGCAATCCCTGGCCATGGAAAGAGAATTGCATGGTTTGACGAGTCTGGAAGTCTGTAAAAGTCTGAATCACTTGGGCCTGTTATATCAAATCCACGAAAAATATCCCCAAGCGGAGGAAACTTACGAACAGGCGTTGAAGATTGTAGAGCAAGCCTCGTTTCAGAGGTATCCGGAAGTCGATTCGAAACTGCATTACTTGAGCCTTCATCTTCTCGCCATGGTCTATTGCGCCCAGAATAAACAAGACGCCGCCATCGAGATGTGCAACAAGGCGGCGGGAAAAATCACTCGTAACGCGGGATGGGGCGGTAAAGAGATATCGATGGACATTCACGATGTCGCCGTCAATTATTGCAACCGCGACCGGCTTCCCGAAGCGAAAAAAGCGTGCGAATGGCTGCTGCAATCTTTTTCGGAACAATTGCAAACGGAATTTCTCGGCGCCGTCTCCAAAGATCACCACCGCAAGCGGCGGGAAATGGAATTTGAAACGAACCGTATGAAATCCGTCCTTGAATTGGCGTCTGCTTACGAAGACGTTTGGCGTCCATCCGTAATCTGCCGCGATGAAGCGGTCCCTTCCAACCGGTTGGCGCCGTCCGCGCCGCCAAAGGCAGCGGCGCCGGACAATCGGCTATCCAATTACGCCGAAGAGAGTTGGCGTCCCTGAAAAGCCGCGAATTGGAATCTCTCGTCAAAGCGGTTTCTCCCGCTTCCGGCGGATAAGGAGCGAAGATAAACTCTTGCCCAAGGGTATTCTCCTCTGACGCTTTTCCTGCTGAAAGCGCGTTTGAAAACCTATTGAGAATGCCGTAATGAATAGCCGGCCGCGCATGGCTATTCCGAAAATCCGATCGGTTTTCGCCCTCGCTTTGCGGGAGGGCGATTCTTTTTGCGCATCCCATCCCGCCGCCTGGATATATCCGTCCGCATCCGGTTTTCGGAATAGCGAACGGCGGAGCGGTTCTTTGCGCCGCCGATATAGAAAATCGAAAAATTATAGGCTATCGTAGTTATACTTATGGAGGAACGTTCCATGTCAGAATTAAGCGCTTTCGCCATCACCCAGAGACAGCTGTCCGAATGCGTAGATATCTTGCAACTTGATCCTGGCGTTCATGCGATTCTACGGTCGCCGATGAGGGAAATTCATATCTCGCTGCCGGTTCGCATGGATGACGGCTCCATGAGAGTATTTCAAGGTTACCGCGTCCAATACAACAACGCCAAAGGTCCCACCAAAGGCGGGATTCGCTTCCATGCGGACAAAACGATCGATAACGTCCGCGCCCAAGCCGCCTGGATGACCTGGAAATGCTCGCTGCTCGATTTGCCGCTGGGCGGCGCGGGCGGCGGCGTGATGTGCAATCCGAAAGAGATGTCCAAGAACGAATTGGAACGCCTCAGCCGGGCGTATATCGATAAGTTATGCGAAGCGATCGGTCCAGATAAAGACATCCCTGCGCCTGATGTTTATACCGACCCCCAAATTATGGCCTGGATGATGGACGAATATTTCAAAATCACCCAACGCAGCCAATTTGGCGTCATCACCGGCAAGCCGCTGGCGATCGGCGGTTCGGTGGGACGCACGGATGCGGCGGCGCGCGGCGCTATGTACGCTCTTCGCGAAGCCGTGGAAGCCTACGGCATGGATCCGTCCAACGCCACGGCGGCCGTGCAGGGCTATGGCAACGCCGGATACTTCGCCGCATCCCTATGCTCCACGCTCTTCGGCTGCAAAGTGATCGCCGTCAGCGACTCCCAAGGAGGCATCCTCAACCGGGACGGACTGGATGCGGAAGCCATCCGCAAACATAAAGCCATGACCGGCTCCGTCGTCGGATTCGAAGGATCGCAACCTATCTCCAACGAAGATATTCTGGAACTCGACGTGGATATCCTCATCCCAGCGGCGCTGGAAAACGTCATCACGGAAAAGAACGCGCCCAATATTAAGGCGAGAATATTAGCGGAACTGGCCAATGGCCCCACGACGCCGGAAGCCGACGCCATACTTAACAAAAAGGGAATTCATCTGATCCCGGATTTTCTCTGCAACGCGGGGGGCGTTACCGTCTCCTATTTCGAAATGGTGCAAAACGCTTATATGTATTATTGGGATAAGGAGATGATCCATAAACGCTTGGATCAAAAGATGACCGCCTCCTATCATGCGGTGCTCAACGCTTCCAAGCGCTTCAACATCAATATGAGAAAAGCCGCCTACGTCGTTTCCGTGCTGCGCGTAGTAGAAGCAATGAAAATCCGCGGCTGGATATAGACGGGAGATCGATTTGGAATGAATGGGGGGAATAACGATGGAATCCAGAGTCATTCGCAGTGGAGTACCGCCTCTCGACGAGGCTCTTCAAGGCATCCGTCTGGGCGACAACGTCGTATGGCAAATCGACCGCTTGGAGGATTACAAGTATTTTGCCCGGCGTTTCGCCGTCCAGGCGATTAGCGACAAGCGCAAGTTGGTTTATCTGCGCTTCGCTTCCCATTCCCCTATTCTTGAACCTCAGCCCGGCCTAACGATCATCGAAGTCGATCCTAGTCCGGGCTTCGATTATTTCAGCGTTGAATTGCATAAAATCATCGACGAACAAGGCAGGGAATGCTTCTACGTCTTCGACAACCTTTCCGCCCTGGTCGCCGAATGGGCGACGGACGAACTGCTGGCTAACTTTTTTCAAGTAACCTGCCCCTTCCTATTCGAATTGGATACGGTTGCCTATTTTGCTTTAAAACTGGGCAAGCACGACGATAACACGGTGGCCCGCATCCGGGAAACGACGCAATTGCTGCTCAATCTTTACAACGTCAAAGGCAACCTTTGCCTTCACGCGCTCAAAGTATGGAACCGCTACTCCATGCAGATGTTTCTGCCGCACATTATTACGGAAAACGAAATCATCCCCGTGTTTCAAAGCGGAGCGGCGGCGGAAATTACGGCCATCGCGCGCAAGAATCCGCTGCGGGCGGGCGCCGATTCCATCGCGCCGTGGGAATCCGTCTATCGGAAATTGATTCAATACCACCACGATGGCGATGACTCCCTGGCGGCGAGTCCCGAAGCGGCGACGTTGAAACGCGAATTCGCGCGCATGATGTTCGGCAATCAACCGGAGTTCATGTCTCTGGCGGATACCTATCTCTCCTTGGACGATCTCTTCAATATTCGCAGCCGCATTATCGGATCGGGGCGGATCGGCGGCAAAGCGGCGGGGATGCTGCTGGCGCGATGCATCCTGACGCAGAATCAAAAAAACGTCGATTTTACCGAAGTCATGGAAGATCACGATTCCTTCTACATCGGCTCCGACGTTTTTTTTACTTTTCTTGTCAATAACGATTTATTCCGCCTTCGCCTGCAATTGACGCAGGGCGGACAGATATCGTTCGAAGAATTCGAAGAAGTGGAAAAGCGGTTTCTGCAAGGAACGTTTCCCCGCGAGATCATGGAACAATTCTGGAATATGCTGGAGTATTTCGGCCAGGCGCCGATCATCGTGCGCTCCAGCAGCCTGTTGGAAGACAGCTTCGGAAACGCCTTTGCAGGCAAGTATCGCAGCGAATTCTGCACTAACCAGGGCAATCCCGAATTGCGCATGGAGACGTTTCTGCGCGCTGTGAAATGGGTTTACGCCAGCGCTTTGAATCCCGACGCGCTTTCCTACCGTCAGAAGCGGGGGCTGGACGAACGGGACGAACAGATGGCGCTATTGGTACAGCGCGTTTCCGGCATGCCCTATAAAAAATATTTCTTCCCCAGCCTCGCCGGAGTGGCTTTCTCCCACAATCTCTACGCCTGGACTAACCGCATCGATCGGGAAAAAGGCATCATCCGTCTCGTTTTTGGACTCGGAACGCGGGCCGTGGATCGCATTGGCGGCGACTATCCGCGCATGATTCCCGTCAGCCAACCCGAACTGCGGCCTGAGATGGGGGAAAAAATCGTCAAGTATTCCCAACGGGAAATCGATCTGCTCGACCTGGAAGCGAATAATCTCGTCACTCGTTCCGCAGGAGAAATATTAAAGAATTGCGATTATCCCAACCAATACCTTTTTATTTCCACGTTTAAAAACGGCTTTCTTTCCGATCCCTCCTCAATTTTTATCGAGGAAGACGCTCAGGAATACGTTTTGACGTTCAATAACCTGATTCGCCGCACAGATATGGTTAAGATCATCGAGGAGATGCTGGACATTCTGAAAACCGCCTACGGGCGCCCCATCGATACGGAATTTACGGCGTTTGTCAATTCCAAAGGGCGCGTCCGCATCAATCTCCTGCAATGCCGTCCCATGTCGATTCCTGGTACGGAGGGACGAGCCATCGAAATGCCCCTAAACATCCCTGCGGAACGGATTCTCTTCCAATCGAACCGCATCGTCAGCGGCGGAGTGATTCCCAATATCCGCTATATCGTCTTCATCCATCCCAAGGAATACAACGCTATTCCTATGGAGATGAAGCAATCGATCGGACGCGTCGTGGGCCGGATCAACGCGCTTCCCTGCATTCAAGAAGGCAAAAATATCATGATGGGGCCGGGACGTTGGGGGACTAGCAATATCGTCCAGGGCGTCAACGTCCACTATTCCGACATCAACAACGCTTGCATTCTCGTAGAAGTAGCCAAAGAAGACGCCGGACAAGTTCCCGAAGTCTCTTACGGTACGCATTTCTTTCTCGACCTGGTGGAATCGCAGATCATTTATCTGCCCGTCTACCCCGACGATCCCAAATGCCGATTCAATTGGGATTTTTTTAACAACTCGCCCAACGTCCTGCTTCAACTCTTGCCCGACGCGAGCGAGTATGCAAACCTGATCCGCATCATCGACGCTCCTCAGGCCTCGAATGGATTGTGCTTGCAAGCCGTAGCCGATCCCCAGAGCCAAAACGCCGTTTGTTTTTTGAAATAACGTTGATAAAAAATTTAAAAAACAGAGAAATAATATTCTCTGTAAAATCTGGTTTTTTGATATCGATCGAAATCATGCGTTCAATCATCGAAGCAGCGGTTCGCGGCAAGCGTCCAGTAGTATGTAAAAAAATTCAACGAGTAATGAAACTCGCTCCACTTGCTTTTTCCGTGATAAAATTACAATAGAGCAACGTTAATAATACAAAGATATTTTTTTCGAATACATTTAACCAACGCCATTTATAGATTCGATAATGCTCATATGCACTCTCCCCTGCGATGCTTTCGATGGTGAGGCAGGCGGTAAGTATTTACAACCGGCGGATTGCCTTTTAGGATGATTGTTGGGAGTTGGCTGCGTTGCGAGAGGATGTATGAATTACGAAACATTATTGCTCAATATGCTCCAACGCCAGGTCGTGGCGCGTGGAATCCGCAATCCGCGCATTTTGGAAGCGATGCAGCGCGTTCCCCGGCATTTGTTCGTTCCCGAAGAATGCCGGGATCAGTCGTACGACGATAAACCTTTGGCGCTTCCGGAAGACCGGGCGACGATTTCGCAACCCTACATGGTTGCTTATATGACGGACGCGCTGCAATGCCAATCGACGGACCGGATCTTGGAGATTGGTACGGGATCGGGATATCAGGCGGCCGTACTTTCCTGTCTCTGCCGGGAAGTATATACCATCGAGAGGCATTACACGTTGAGCATCAACGCTCAACGTACGGCGCAAAGCATTGGGAGGGAGAATATTTTTTACCGCACCGGCGACGGTCTGCAAGGGTGGCGGGAAAAAGCGCCTTTCGATAAAATCGTCGTTACGGCGGCAGCGCGAAAAACTCCTTTAGCGTTAATCGAGCAACTGAAAGAGGACGGCGTATTGCTGATCCCGCTAGGCCCATCGGAAATGCAGATTCTTACCTCTATCCGCAAAAAAAACGGAAAGGGCGTTCCGAGCGAACTCATTTCCTGCGTTTTCGTCCCTTTGATATCGAAGAACAACGATTTAACCCAAGTCGATTTGAATGAGGAATCCTCCGAATCCTCCTCCCAATGAAATCGTCATCTTCCCAAGACCTGTTTTTGCGTTCCCTTCTCGTCAACGCTATGAAGAATCAAAGCGGCTCGCTTGTTTTTTCCCTTCTTCGCGAAGAGAAGGGCGAAATATCGATTTCATGGACGGCGGAGGATCGGGAAAGCGGTTTTTTAACGCCGCTTTCTGAAGGATCGGCGCCCGTCTTTCTCACTCGCGATGAACTGCCGGACGCCATTCTCCGCGCTTGGAGGGAAGACGATGATGCGCTTTATATCGAAGAGGGGGAGAAGGTTTTGCGCCTGCGCCGCCAAGGCGGCTCGTTGATCCGGGAAACGTTGGACCGCAAGCCGCAAGTTTTGAAAAATCCCCTATGGGCTGTGGGCAAAGCCGTCTATTTGCATCCTAACGAAGCGGCGCTGCTGCTGCAAACTATTGGTTTGATGGCGCCTTCCGGCGAAATCAAAACGTCCATGCGCAAAAAATTCAAACAGGTCAATCATTTCCTTGACCTTTTATCTCCTCTCTTGGAAAAGAATAATGATGCCAAACCGTATACGGTCGTGGACTGCGGCTGCGGAAAATCGTATCTTGGATTTGCGCTTTATTGGCATATCGTCAAGACGTTGAAAAGGAAAGCCTCTTTTTTGGGGATCGATTCTTCGGAAAAATTGATCCGCGATTGCCAGGCGAAGGCGGAGCGATTGGAAATGCCGAATATGGCTTTCCAATGCTCGCCGATCCTAAAAGCGGAGTTTCCATCTCATGTTGATCTCGTCGTCAGTCTGCACGCCTGCGATACGGCGACGGACGAGGCGTTGGCCTGCGCCGTGGTTCATGGCGCCCGGCATATCGCCGCTGCGCCTTGCTGCCAGCATGAATTGGCGGCTCAAATCGAGGGAGCGCCTATGTATCCTTTGGCGAAGCATGGCTTGTTCAAGCAGCGGTTCGCCGAATTGCTGACGGATATGGCGCGCGCGCTCTGCCTGGAAGCTCACGGTTATGCCGTCGCGGCGGGGGAATTTATCGGCGCGGAAGAGACGCCTAAAAATCTGCTATTGCGCGCCAGCCGGGGCAACCCGGCATCCGAACAGAGACGGCGGGAATACGCCGCTTTCAAGCAATTTTATCAAATATCTCCCTCGTTGGATGCGATGATTTTGGAAAGAGAGGCCGAAAAGGGAAAATGATGACGCCATCTTCAGAGAGAAAGAGGCAATGGGTTCATATTTCGTGCGCGCTTTTCGCCCTGGCGCTGCGCTATCTTTCCCCTTCCTGGGCTTTTTTGTTCGCCTTCACCGCCTTCATTCACAATATCCTTTTGCTGCCCAAATATGCGCCGCAATTGTTTCGCGAACGGGAGCATCTTTTACAGGGCGTCGCCGCTTATCCTCTCATGGTGGCGCTGCTGATCCTCTTTTTTCCCGAACGGTTGAACCTGGCAGGCGGCGCATGGGCGATTCTCGCTTTCGGCGATGGATTTTCCAATATCATTGGCCGGAAATGGCCTATCGCCAGCATTCCTTGGAATCCGAAGAAATCCTTTGGCGGTTCCGCCGCGTTCGTCGTCATGGCGAGCCTGGGAGCTTACGCGGCGATGATATGGATTGGCCCCGTTCCTTCCTGCGCCCATATCTTGTTTGTCGCCGTATGCGCTTCGGCGGCGGCGGCCTTTTTCGAGACCTTGCCATTGGCATGGGATGACAATGTCGTCGTAACGTTGATTGCGGCGGCGATCTTGCCGCTTGCCTGGGAGGTCAACCTCTCCAATTCGCCTACATCGCTTACGGCGGGCTGGTGGGCGTTAGCGCTTCTAATTAACGTCGGCGTTGCTTCTTTTGCATGGTGGTTTGGCCTGGTATCCAGCACTGGCGCGCTGGGAGGCACGGTGATCGGCACGGCGATTCTGGCGATGGGCGGCGATCTCTATATTTTATTATTGATTTTCTTCTTCCTCGCCTCCCTGGCAACGCGAGTCGGCTATTACGAGAAAGAGGCGTTGGGCATCGCCCAGGAAGAAGGCGGAAGGAGAGGCGCCAAACACGCCATCGCTAATTGCGCTTTAGCCTTGATAGCCGCCGTCCTCATCGGAGCTACCGACGGAGCGGACGCCATCCTGTATGTGTTTTATTGCGCGGCGCTAGCTACGGCTTTGGGGGATACCACTTCCAGCGAATTGGGACAGGTCTATGGCCGCAATCCTTTCCTACCCACGACGTTTCGCCGCGTTCAACCCGGTTTTTCCGGCGCTATCTCCATCGAAGGGACGCTGTGCGGGATGGGAGCGTGTTTTCTTTTCGCTTTGGTTTCGTTTGCTTTGTCCGTGATTTCCTTCCGTTGCATCCCCGCCGTGACCATCGGCGCGTGGCTGGGATTCTACGTCGAGTCGTATATCGCCGCCCTATGGTCGGAAGAGGGCGTGGAATTGGATAACGAATGGATGAATTTCCTAAATACCTTATTCGGCGGAGTCTTAGCGATAATCATTGCTGAGTTGACGATGGGATTATAATTTCTGTAATGGACTTTATAGTTTTATTAAAGAGACTCTTGCAAAATTAATGACTCATGTTATGCGCGATGGGTTATTAAAGGAAACTCATACTTTCGTCGTTTGAATCACGAAAACGCGAAATGAAAAGAAAAACACGAAAAAAAAGGTTGGCGCAAGGAATCGCGCTGTGGGAAAGATTTTTCATTGAAATCCAAAAGAATCCGCGATATCCGTGATTCGAATATTTCGTGGAATTCGAATTATTTCGTGTTTTCGCGATTCGAAAACGCAACAGAAATAAAGCCCATTCGCCGATCCTGGATGGTTCCTCCTACGTGCAGGCGGAATGCCAGCGACCATAGGCTGTATAACATGAGTTTTTAAAATGAACGAAGAATCAAAACTATCCCAAGCCCAAACTGCCCTTGAAAACGCCCGCAGCGTTTTCGTCATTACGGGCGCGGGGATATCCGCCGAAAGCGGCGTTCCTACCTTTCGCGATGCGGGCGGATTGTGGAAAAAGATCGATCCCTATAAAGTCGCAACGCCCGAAGCCTTCGCCGCCGATCCTAAATTCGTCTGGCAATGGTACGATCAACGCCGGACCCAGCTGTTGACCTGCAATCCGAATCCTGCTCATGAAGCTTTAGCGTTACTGGAACGGCGCAAGGAGCGTTATTTTCTACTCACGCAAAATGTGGACGATCTGCACGAACAAGCGGGATCGCAGCAGTTATCCCATGTACACGGAAGCATTTGGGAATTACGCTGTACGGATGAAAATGTCGTCAGCGTCGATCGCCGGGCGCCGTTGCCGGAATTGCCGCCCCGTTGCCCGAAATGCGGCGGTTTATTGCGGCCCAATGTTGTATGGTTCGGCGAATCGATCGACGCCGCCGCCGTAGATGCGACGGAGCGCTTCTTGTCGCAAGGGGAGGCGGACGTTATCTTAGTCATTGGCACGGAAGCCAGTTTCGGCTATATCGCCCATTGGGCCATGCGCGCTCGCGGCGCCAAAGGGACGATCATCGAAATCAATCTGGGGGAGACGGGTTTTTCATCGTCGGCGGATTTGGATTTGCGCGACCGCGCCGGCGAAATCCTGCCGCGCATCACGTCAACTCAATGAGAGGAATTCATGGATAACATCACCGTTAAGTCTTCGTCGGAGATAAAGACCAATCCCCGCCGAATCAGCCGCCGTTTATTTTTGTTACTATTAGTCGTAATTCTTGCCGGTTATCTCTTCTTTCACCGCAAGCCTTCCCGATTGGAGTCAAAGAAAAAATTCATTATCCTCGGCTTCGATGGCGCCGATCCCCGCTTAGTTGAGCAATGGTGGGATGAACTGCCCAATTTGAGAAAATTGTCGGAACAGGGAACTTATTCGCGTCTGCGCACCTGCACGCCGCCGGAATCGCCCGTCGCCTGGGCCTGCTTCGCCATCGGCGCCAATCCCGGCAAACACGGCGTCTACGATTTTCTCCGGCGGCCGGTCGGTTCTTACATGCCTACGGAAGAATCGTTCGTTGGCCGCGAATTTCCCAAATTCGTTTTTCATAGCATTCCCGTAAAGATGCCCAAAGCGGTTTCCCGGCGCGGAGGCGTCGCTTTTTGGGACGTACTCAGCGCCGCAGGAGCGCCAACCGCCATGCTGGAAGTTCCCACCACCTTCCCGCCGCCTAAGTTGAATTACGGCCATACGCTGTCTGGGCTGGGCGTACCCGATGCGCGGGGCGTACAGGCAACCTTTCACCGCTTTATTTATAATTCCAATGAACCGGAAAAACCTTTAGATACTACATTCGGCGGCAAGATAGAAATATTGAAAAAAGAAGGAGATGTGTTTAAGGGAAAAATTTGGGGACCCTATGATCCCATAACGGATCAAGACATTCGCGAAAAAGAAAAGAAACTGTTGGAATACGACTTGTCGTGGTGCGAATGGCAAGCCCATTTGCATACTCTTAAAGGTTTGAATCATGTCTCGGATCAGGAACGCTCTAAGCTGGCTTCCCGGTTGGGCAATTGGGTAATTCAAAGCCTGGCGCTGCATCCCTATTTGCATACCAACGGAATTGGCGAACGCATCTCCATTCTCAAAAAATCGCTCGATAACAACGAACCTTATGTTAAAGAAAAAGGGGCGGAGGCGGATATCGCCCGCGAAAATCTAGCGGAAGCTTTTAAGAGCGCAGGGGATTTACGGAATCAAATCGGAAGCATGGCGCGCCCCATCTGGGCTAATCCCGCTTTTCGCATTATCGATGATAAAACCGTGGAAATCCGCATTCGCGATCAGGTGAAAACGGCGGAGATCAACAAATGGAGCGATTGGTTCAGGTTGGAATTTCCCGTTACCAAATTTATCGTCGTCCATGCGATTTGCCGATTTTATCCGCAGCAACTTTCTCCTGATAACGTCAGCATATTTATGAGCTCGCCCGATATCGATCCTACAAATCCTGCTGTTCCTATTTCCCATCCCAGCAAATTCTCCAACCAGTTAGTCGATTGGACCGGCGGACTCTATAAAACGCGAGGCTGGGCGGCGGAAACCCACGGTCTGAAAGACGGCCATCTTTCGGAAGAGGGTTTCATGGACGACTTGCTCGATATTATGAAGAAGCGCGAAGCGAAGACGTTTTCCACCTGGTCCAAAACCGATCCTAACGTTTTCGTCTCCGTCTTTTCGGAAACGGATCGCGTTAGCCACATGTTCATTCATCACATCGATGAAAAACATCCTATGTATAATCCCGCAGAAGCGGAAAAGTACAAAAACGAAATCAAGCGCGTTTTCATCCGCATGGACGAGATCGCTGGGCGCATGATGAAAGAGATTGAAAACGATCCCGACGCCGTGCTCATGGTCATGTCCGACCACGGCTTCCAATCCTGGCGGCATCAGGTCAACATCAACAAATGGCTTGTCGATCACGGCTTTATGACCATCGTCGGCGGCCAATTGGAAAATAACGAGATGAAACTAGAAGACCTGATGAAAAAGGACCAGGACAGTTACTTCCGTTATGTGGATTGGCCCAAGACCCAAGCGTACGCTTTGGGATTGGGACAAATTTACATCAACCTGAAAGGCCGCGAGCCGCTGGGCGCCGTCGTTCCTGCCGATTACGATAAGGTTTGCGATCGAATCAAAGAAGAATTAAGCCAGTTGAAAGACGATCGGCCGGGAATGGAAGGCGAAAGCGTCGTCTCCTTCGTCGCCAAGCGCGATGAAATATGGAAGGGGAAATACGCCAACGACGCCCACGACGCGCCGGATATTCAGGTTCTTTTCAACGAACACTACCGCGTATCCTGGCAAACCTGCCTCGGCGGCATCTCTCCCGTCGTACTGGAAAGCAATATGGAGAAATGGTCTGGCTGCCATTGCAGTTTCGATCCCAAGCATGTCCCCGGCATTCTCTTCTGCAACCGCAAAATCAAGGCGAACGATCCATCCATCTTCGACTTCGCGCCGACGGTATTGCGATATTTCGATCTGAAAGTTCCTGAAGAAGTGGAAGGAAAGGATTTATTTTCAGCGTAAGTTTTTCCGATAGGTATTGATAATCTATTAACAATAGCGATAGCGGAAAAAAGAGAGATTTTATTGATAAAAAACTCAAAGATCGAGGCGGGATGAAATTAAAGGGAATGACTCAAATTGAATAGGCTAATCCTTTTTTAACTGCCGCATCATACAGTTTGCCATCCAGCGTCGCCAAAGGCGCATTTCTGCGCTCAGCCAGTTCCAGGTAGGAGGCGTCATAGAAAGAAAGTCCATACGAAAATGCCATATTCATAATAACTTCCGGTAAACCGCTTTCAACGATATTGATGGGCGCCAGAGCAAAGATCTTTAAGTAATCGGGCGCTTGCGATTTTTTCATCCGGTTTCTGCGTACTGCCGTAATGAGACTGTTGTGAATCTCGTAAAAGAAAATACCGGGGGCTATGGCGTCCTGCTCACCGCGCTCGACAGCATTGAACACCTTCAAAATAAAGGGATTTTCTTCATCGCTGAAGACATTTGCCAGAAAAAATGAACAATCGATTACGATCACGCTCTACCTTCTTCTATCCACTCTTTGATTTCCTCAGAGGTTACTTTAATGGGTGAGTGCGCTTTCAATTTTTTTAACAGGGTGAAAAACGTTTCTCTCTTATGCGCATAATCCGTCCCAGGCGATGCAATATAGGCAACATCCCTTCCATAACGGGTCAGTATGATTTCTTCACCGGCTTCCACTCGCTTTATAATGCTTGTTAGATTATGTCTTGCATTCTCGACGCCAATACGTTCCATTCTACTCGTACCTTTCTAAACTTATAGGAATCCCTTACAGGATAGCGTTAACGCGCATTTTTACAAGAGAAGTTTTCCGCCTATCCTCCGAAAAGGTTCGTTTCGGAAATGATTTTCCCCAATAAACGCCTATATTTGCGCGTTGAATATAATTTGAAATTAGGGGAAGATGAGAAAATGAAAATGGCAGGGTGGCAAGGGCAAGTTTGTTTCTGCCCTTGAGTAACTTAGAAATCCTTTCATCCAGAATAGCTAGATTCAGAGAACGGCGCCGCCTAAAAACGGCGTTAGCCGTTTTTTCTTTTCGATCTCTCCTTCTTATCTGCGCAATCCTGAAGACGCTCTATTTTGAGTTTTAGACGAAACAGGGGATATAAAAATTACGAATTCCCATTAATCGGTTCCGTAAAATATGTATAATAAATGTGATTTTATAGCCATCTTATTTTATATTTCGGAAAGGAGGCCGTATTTTCGCTAGGCGCATCTTATGTACGGACATTCTTATCGATTATTCAATTTAAAAAATAAGGAGACGATATATTATGCAAAAACTTTCTTATTCACTCATGTTCTTTATCGTAATGGGCGCGAGTATGGGTTATTCTCAAGACGTTCTACTCCCCGGTTTGCCGGAAGAAAACGGGCTTACTCCTCTATCCAAAACCATCTACATTAATGTCGGCGGACCGGATGCGCTCAACAACGGCGGCACGGAAAGCCTGGGCGTCGCTATCGCCAACAATGGAAACGTCATTGTTGGCTGGGAAGACGACGGCGATGGGCCTTTGAAGGATTTGGAAGCCGTATGGACTATGTTCGATGGCGCCGGCCAATGGATTACGCCCGAAACCACCGTGAAAGGCGAGGATCAAACCGGCCCCAGTAAATTCCTGGCCTATTTCCGGTCCGACGGGTCCGCCGTATCCGGGTATACCGCTTGGGGACCCAAGATCAAAGCGAACCTGTTCGGCGATGGCGTAGGAATGGGCGCCACGGCGTTTTCGCTCGGATTGGAAATCCCCGAGCTGGCGGACATCAACATGGACGCTGGCGGCGGCGGCGATTTTCCCGCCGTGCAGCTGTTGACCAATGACGGCAAGCCCATCTCCGTTCTCTCCGGCGTTTCCGACGAGGCGGCGGAAACCGAAGGCGACATCCGTATCGGCGATTGGGATTACCTCTCCAACGGCAATATCGTGATCGTCGGCGAAAGCCGCCAGAGTTTCGAACTCATCGACCTATATAACGGCGAAGCCGCCGGGAATCACGCCATCTACCGCATTGTCGATCCTACTGGCAAGGAGATTCGTCCCGTCGGTTTGGTGAGCGAGGTTCCTAATGCGAACGAAATCTGGCATGGCGTGGGCGTAACCAAAAACGGATTCGCCGTCCGATTCTCGTTAGGCGGCCGGGCAATAGTTCGTCTATTCGACAACGCAGGCGAACCCGTCACAGGTAATATCGACATCGGCGAATTGACGGGTGAAGAAATAACGGCTGGTGGAGGCCGCGGCGATGGAACGGGATTCCATGGCAATGGCGTGGACGCCTACGCCGTCGTCAATTCCGGCGACGGCGACGGCAATGGCGCTAAGGAAGTCCATTTAACCGTTATCAATGCAGACGGCTCTTTGCGTTATCACCGCGTAGCGACCAACGATTTCGAATTTTCCAATTCGGATCGGGTCGATTGCGCTATCGATCCCGCCGGGCGCGTAATCGTAGTGTTTTCGGACAATGACGTAACCGGATTGGGTTTCAGTCTGGCGCAAGCCCGGCTGTTCGACGCCGCCGGGGAACCGCTTAGCGGAACCTTCTTCGTGAGTGAAAACGAGACTCTCGATTTGGCTCTCGATGAAGCGCGGCGTCCCCGCGTCGCCTTACGAAACAATATGATCGCCATCGTTTGGGAAAGTAAAAGCAGCGGAGAAACGACGAATCGCGTCGTCGCCCTTCGCCTCTTCAAGATCGAAGGCGGGACCGCTATCGGCGATTATGAACTCTATTGAAAATCTCCGCAGACGAATTAATAGTTTGTACGAAAGGGCGCTCCATCGCGAGCGCCCTTTTTTTGTCATCGCAATCCGCATCTTCTCCCTATGTCAATAATATTTTGTGAAAAATATCGTTTGGAATCTGGACAAAGCAGGGAAATTGAAAATAATTATCCCCAATTGGCCTATGATTTAATACATTGTATCATTATGTGTAAAATTATATAACATTCACGGGTTGGCAACCAAAGGAGTATCTCCATGACGAAAAGCCTGTATCGCGTTTTATTCGTTTCTTTTTTCATCGTTTGCGCGTTTTGGGGGCGGATGGGATGGGCGCAGGGAATCGTTCAATACGCCCAGAACGATTACGCTTATTTGAAATGGAATACGCAGCGTCCGGATTGGGTTTATAACAATTACGGACCGACGAAGCACATAAAATACGAACTCTATCGGAACGAAAAACTTATTAGTACGCTGACGGATAATAAATACGAGTACGTTTATGAAGACAGGGATTTATCGAGCATCGATCTTTCTCAGGATGTCGCTTACAAGGTTATTGAATATTTCACTTACCGAAAATATGGATCGGACGTCGATATCGAAGACTCCTACGAACACGCAACGGGAACCATCCCTGTAATAGATCGGCCCGATGGCGAAGGCAAAATTCGCCCCACGTTCGGATCTTTGCGGGATGGATTATCGACGGCGCTTCCGGCGGGAATGACGGTGATTTCCGGATTGACGATTTATGACGGCGGCATGACGGCTGAAGGCAATGACCGTCTTGTTTACATACAAATGATGAGTATTTTGGGAGGACTTTTCGAAGCCAGTTACGGCGTGGATTTGCGTTTTATTACGAACATGGAAATCCGCGGACGATCCAGCGTCGAGATTCGAGAATGTTCGATGACGGCGAAAGTTCAATCGGCGGGAGATATGCGCCGCATTCAATGTTTGGAAGCGCAAAAGTTTTATATTATCAAATGCCAACCCCATAACCTTGATTTCAATGTCTTCAATACGGACAACGCGCAATTCCGCATGGACGATACGAATTTGGATCCAATCCAGCAGTATGCGGAAAACTGCCGGTTTGCCTTTTCCAATATCCAGCAAATGGCGTTCAGCGGCGATTTGAAGTCGTGTCAAGTTGGTTTCAACAATGTTCTTCCTTTCATAAACGAACCGGTATTTCAAGGGGGAATGTCCATTCTAGATTGCCGATTCAGCGTATCCAATAGTCCTTCCTTTCGCGGCGTCGGTGGATTTTTCACGGGATGCAATATGACGATCGATTCCGATGCGAAATTCGAGAACGCCGGTTTTTACGGACCGGGAATGACCATCAATATCGGTCCTGACAGTTATTCGGAATTCATCAAATGCCAATTCAAATCGACGCAGTGGGGAAATCCCTACGAAAGGCAGACCAACAAATCCAGTGTTTATTTGAATTGCCAAAGCGAGAATTTAAGACTGAATGGAAGTTTTTACGGGGGAACGATCGAAGCGAAGAAATTGCGGCTGGACGAAAACTCTGAATTGGACCTTCTGCAGTCCCAAATTACTGTCGACCGGTTGGAAATCGAGAATTTTCATTCCATCGCCAACGATTTTACCGTTCATCAGGAGTTGACGGGAACCAGCGGCGAGGTGGTTCGGGGCGTATGGTTCGATGCGCTGAGGACGGGGCCGGAAGAAAGCGAACCTCTATTCGGACCGGAGCCGATCGGAGGCCAATTGCAACTTCGAATGCCTGGGAATGCGGCGCTCGACGATTGCAAGTTTACTTGTTCGCAGGTCCAGGCGGAGGGTTCAGGGACATTGGATTTGTCGCTAACGAATTCTTATTTTTATCGGGGAAATGTACAAATCCAGAAAACGAATTCGGCGACATTGAAGGGGAATACCTTCGACGCCAACGATAGCAACGATGTTTCGATTTGGGATGCGAATAGCGTATTCTGCGAGAAGAATCTATTTCGATGCGTTCTTTTTCCGGGGCAGTTGATAACCGATACCATTTATGCGACCGGCTTGATTTTATCCCGGTGTCAAAACATTGCAGTGGCGGAGAATCATTTCGAGGATTTCGGCGGAGCCAGCCAAATGGCGTTCCGCCTCAGCGCTTGCGCCGGAGAGATTTTGCGCAATACGTTCAAGAATTGTCCCATCAACGGCCTGTACGCCAGTTCCGTCGATTTGAGCAGCATCGGCATTTCTTATCGATCGCCAATTTTGCAAGTTCAAAACAATCTGTTGATAAAAAGTTGTGCGCAATTGCTTGGAGTCATCGACTCCCATATAACAAGCAACTCGTTTTATGACGCAACCGAAAAAGCGATTTATGCCTATTACTGCAATGATTTACTCATCAACCGGAATTATTTTCAAAATGGAACATCGACGGATATCTACATGGAATATTGTCAAGAAGGAAAGGTGGAACTCAACGAAAGCTTCGCCGATAACGCAGGTACAGGTTTAACGATTATCAATAGTAAAACTATGCTTGCCATCGACAACTTGATTACGCGCCATAAAACGGGCGTTACTGTGCGCTTGTCGGAAGACGTCCAGATTTTCGGCAACACCATCCGCGACAATAGCCGAATGGGTATTGAAATCGGTTATAGTAACGACGATAAGACCAAGATGAAAAATGCTCTGATCTACAACAACTGGATCGCCAACGCCGCCTCAGGAGGAGTGAACGCCCAGGCTTACGGAACGAACGTGCTTTGGAATCTATCCGAGAAAAAGGAAGCCGGGAGCCGCACGGGCGGACCATATCAAGGGGGCAATTATTGGGACGATTATACGGGAGAAGATACAAACGGGGATGGCATCGGCGATACGAAAATCCCCTATACGATTCTCACAACGTCGACTAACCGCGTAGAGGATTATATGCCTTTGTTTTTATCGGCGGACTATCCCACGCCGACGCCCTTGCGCACGCCCACGCCCACGATAACGCCAATATGGTTGGAAGAAGATACCCCGACGCCATACCCCTTTGCAACAGCAACGCCGACAGCGACGCAATACGCCTTTGCAACGGCGACTCCAACCCCCGTCCCTCTTCCGACGTCTACGCCAAGCGACGTCGTTAGAAGGGTGATTGTTACGGATGACGAAACAAGCGATATCGATCTCAGCAACCAACAAGATTTCGACGCGGCGGACAACCGCGCCTTGTGCATCCGATGGCGCTTCGTTCCGCCATTCGAGGGCGTATTATTTTATAATATTTATATTTCTGTGGATGGCGGCGATTATCGAATATTGACGAGAAGTGCTGACGTAGATACTTACTATCTCTGGAAGCCGAAATCGAAGAATCTGGAACCGTATTTCCAGGATGGACCGCTAGGGCCGCAGTTCGGTAAATCCTATAAATTTTTCGTGGAAGTGATGCAGGGTAGAACCAAAACAGAAATCTTTGCCAATAAAGGCCCCGTATTGTTCCTGGAAGAGATCGATCCAACTCCCACGCCGACTCCCCCCGGCGGGACGGCCATCGACGATTGGCGAGTATTCGAATAGAAACGTAGGATGGGTCGCGTTGTTTGACCCATCAAAATAAAGTAGGGTGGGCTAAAAGCGAAGCGTAGCCCACCCTTGTGAGACTGGGGGACAGTGAGACTTTGAGACTGTGAGACTGAGTCTCCAAGTCCTAAAGTCCCCCCGTCCCCCCGTCAGAAGTTAGGCGGGAAGCTTCCGTTATAAATTTTCCCGTCCACCATCAGGTTTCTAACGACGCTGGAATCGCCGCCATACCAGAAAATATCGCCGTTGCTCGAAATGCCGTTTGAAGGCTTATAGGTATTGCCGTAACCGTTATTGCGTTGGATGCCGAAGAAAGGCGTGGCGGAATAAAGGCCGTTTTCGCTGCGGTCGGGGCCGCGGGAGAAGATATTATAGGCGATAATTTTTCTCGATTTTTCATAAACGCCCGTCTCGTAAGCGGCTTCGAATTCCTGGCCGTTTAAGCCTTTGATTCTTTCTTGGAACGGATCGTGAGGCACGCTGCTGAGATAGGACACGGGCGAAGTCAAAAAGAATAGGCCGCAGGACGAACGGACGCGCCTCCCCGTGAAAATGTCGTCTTCCGATTCGGGCGGGTAGGTGTTGTTGTCGATGTTGTACATCTCATGCGCCTGGGCGATGGTGCGGATATCGCTGAATACCCGCGAGACTTTGGCGCGTATCTGGGCGTTGAGAAAATTCGGTACGGCGATCGCCGCCAAAATTCCTATAATGGCGACGACGATTAACAGCTCAATCAACGTAAAACCTTTTCTCAACATCGTTATGACCTTTCCAAAAGCAAGCGAATGGATTCAACTCTATTTTAATCGAAAACATCCCACGGCGAAACCGGAGATTTTACGCTGAGAAGACGGATATTTCCCCAATACGTTTCGTTGCTGTACGCAAATTCGTAGCTCGCATACAACCATTCCTGAGCGCCCTGATATCCCGGCTCGTTTTCGCCGTCCGAGTCGTTGATGGAGATATCGAATCCGTAGGTTTGATCTTGTTCCAATCCGCGGGCGGCCATATCCACCTCCGCCTCCACTTGCCATCCGCTCTTGTCGGCTTTTATCTTCGAACGAATCGTCAGCCAATCCGCGTAACCATCTTGATTGCCTAGGCCGTTATCGGCGCGCAAGGAAATCTGGGGCGCGTCGCTAGTGCTGCGGCTGTTGTCATGATCGATATAAATCTCCGTGCTGTCCTCTTCCCACCAGTAAGCTCGGTCGGCGACGACCACAACGTCATCGATAACGTCGATGCTGATATATAACTTCTTTCCGTCGTTTTGCAAGTAAACGGTCGCCGTTAAATCTTCCGGCGTTGGCAGGCGCCATTGTCCGTAAAATTGCGCGTGAACGCCGGGCCGCTCCGTCGAACTTCCGTTCCATGTTACATGATTGGCTCCCGCAATTTCCGCCGGTTCGATAACCCCGTCGATGTTTACCGCGTTCGCTGTCAGCGGCGCATCGATGAATTTGAAGCCCGATTCGATGGACGACGTACATTCGATGTCGTCGATATACCACGTTTCCACGCAGCCGCCATTGATTATGGAACCGTCGCTTTTAATTCGGCCATCGGCCAGATTGAAATACCAAAGGTTGCCGCCGGACGACAATTTGAGGCTCGTTTCTTCATCGTTAATTATGATTTTGGTACTTGTTCCGTCATCGACAAAGACGAAATGATTCCAATCGTCTTCCTTAATGGCGGGGCCGTTTACTCCGGCAGGATTGCCGCTGGAGACGAGGCGGAAATTTTGGCTGTTGAATGTCATCTCGACGCCGATGTAGTTTCCCTTAACCAAATCCGAACCTGGGGAGACGGAAAGATAGATCGTATTGAGCGAGTTGCTCGCAGCCATCCCGCTGAAAAAATCGTAATATACCCAAAGACTGACCGTTCCCACTCCCCCCGGCAGGACGGTGGGATGATGCGCGCCGATATTTTCCTGAGCGGAAAGGCTGAAAGTCAGCGACCGGTTGAGTTGCTCGTCGTCTCCCGCATCCGGAGTGTGATTAAAAAATTCCCCCGCCGCAACGCTCGTCGCGAATCCGCTGGAACGTCCTTGTCCTTCCCAATCGAAGGGCGCCCATGAGACCGAATCGGGAACGCTGCCATACCAAAAGAAATACGTTTCGTCCGCCGCGCCGGCCCGAATGGCCAATAAGCTAATGAAGCCAAGAGCGAAATAATAATACCTTTTCATCGTTGACTCTCCTTTTGTTATTTTGTTTTGCGATTTATTGACAATGGCGCCTATGTTTTCCCAATTCTCGGCAAGCATTACGGTTTGAACAAATCATGAATCTTCATTCGTCTCGAACGATGCGTTTAATTTTCTTATAGAAGCGTTTTTGTTGTAAAGAAAATACGAAAAAGAATAAATCCTTTTGAAGAATGAATGTTTTCTTAAAAATATTTGTTGCGTTTTTTAATCGAAAAATTACTTTTTCAATTACACGATAACCGATGAGAGGACGTTATTGAAGTATAAATTACAATTTTTCTTGGAGGTTAAGGAATGAATTACTCGCGTTTAGGCATTGGTTGGTGGATGGTTGCGGCTTTGCTTTTATCGGCGGGGCCGGCCGCTTTGGCTCAGGATGTCGAATTGCCATTGACCTGGCAAGGCAAAGGGAAAGCCGTTCTTCTGACGGAAGACGAGATTAGCGATTTTGAAATTCATGCAACGATCAAAGTCGATTCCGACGGTTGGGTCGAGGGCGAATTTGAGGCGGAAGATGGCAAGGCGGTTATTAAGCGCTTCTATTACGAAACCGCCGTCGATGGCGCGCGCAATCTCGTCATTGTTTTGCTGGATCAAAACGAAGAGAATCCGCTCCTGATCCTCTTGAAATCGCGCATCCTTAAGGATCGTCTTCTTTACGGCGAAGTTTATGTGAAGCCGTTCGAAAAAGAGGGCGAGATCGAAAAGGGACTCAATCTTGGAGAAAATACCGCTCAAGAAATTTACAGCGATTACGTTCCTCCCAGTCTGACCAAGGCTTTGAAAACCTGCAAGCCGATTGGCGGTTTCGCCCTCAACGGATCGTATGTAAAATAATCGTCAGGCCGAAAGATCGCCCGTCCGGGTTTTTCCCGGACGGGCTTCCGTTGGAGTGAAAAGACGTTGAATGCCGCCGAGGCGATTTATCTGGATCATATCGATCCCATCAAGCAGCGCATGAAATCCTGCATCTATCGCATTGTGCAGAATCCCGACGACGCAGCCGACGCTTTTCAGGATGCGCTGTTCAAAATCTGGAACTACTTGGAGCGCATCGACCATCATCCCAATCCCCAAGCTTATATTCTCAGCATCTGCGTAACGTCGGCGCACGATCTCTTGCGCCAACGCGCGCGCCATACGCGCAACGAAGTTCCTTTGTTAGAGGGCGTTTCCGTCGCCGCGCCCGCCGGTCATAGGCCGGGTTACGCCGCCGAAATCGTCAACGCCATCCAACAGGCGATCGCTTCCATGTCTCTGCAACAGGCGCAGGCCGTTTTTCTTCGGCTTTTCGAAGATGAGTCTTATTCGGCGATTGGCGAAGTATTGGGTTGCAAGGAAGAGACGGCGCGCTCCCACGTATCCAAGGGATTGTCGCAGCTGCGCTCCATTCTCCTCGATAAAAATATTTCTCTCCGCGAGGTTTATTCCTGATGGTTCCGCAAAATCCCAATGAGGAAGAATGGAAAAAGATTCTGGACGAAACGATGAACGATCCGATTCCGGAAAAACTCGACGAGAGAATGGAAAACGCCATCCGCGCGTTTCGCGGCAATCTGTCCAACCACCCGTATATTCAATCCACAAATCGGCGAAAGGAAGAGAACCGTTGGAACATTTGGCTTCATAGCTTGAAGTTAGCGTGGCCGTTGGCGCTGATTCTGATATTCGTGATGACGCTTCATTCTTTCTTATTCGGCAACAGCAATCCATCGTGGGCCGAAGTGACGAAGCAATTTAAATCCATCCCTTTTGTTCACGCCATCGTCTATGCGAAGGAAATGACGTCCGTAAAAGCCATGCAATTTGAAATATGGATGGGCGAAGGCGGCAAAGTCCGAGTGGGATGCGGCCATCAAATCGTTTTCGCCGACAAACGGGGCATCCAAAAAACCTACGATATCCTCCAACGCCGCGAAGCCGAGGCGGACGATAGCGCCGTTCACGTCGTCAAGTTGCTCAATTCCGCCGAGACCTTTTCACTGGAAACGGTCATTCGAACCGTTACTGGCCATAAAGCCGATCTTCGCCCCGTTCCCTCCCGCGTCGAGGGCGTTTCGAACGATCTGCGCATCTTCGATCTTGCTCCCGAAAAGTCTTCCGAACGCATCCGCATCTGGACCTTGCGCGAGAGCCTTTTGCCCATTCAATTGCAGCAAAGGAATCTCGAAACGGGCGAATCCATCGACGTTTTTTTCTCCTACCTGCAACAACAACCGGATTCGTTTTTCGATCCCCGGCAATTCGAAGCCATCCTGCAAGACGCCTCCAAAGAACCCGCCGAACTAATCGGAACTTTCTAAACTGGAATCGTCTGACGCCGTCCCGTTAGCGTAAAGAATTTTTATTTAATTTATCCATTAATTGCTAAAATAATATTAATTATAAATTATGTTCGAATTTGTTGACGTTATTTCAATCTTGCGTTATTCTTGCATGATATATCCGAGACTTATCGTTAATTGAAATCTACCCTGCTATTGGTTTGGGGAAAGAGGGGTTGCATCATGATTGTCTCCCATAGAACAAGCTTATTATTGATTTTATTGGCGTCGATGAGTATCGGCTTCAACCTGAACGCATCGTTGGGAGAATCCTTCGCCGTTGTACTCGCGGAGACGCCTACCGAAACTCCAAACGAAGAGCTTACGGCTACGCAGGTACTTATCAATCCAGATGTTCCAGCGCGCGAACCCATCGCCATTATGGGGATGGGAGTGGTGAACCGAGCGGTTTATTCGCCTGATAGGCGATTCGTCGCCGTCGCCAGCAACGAGGGGGCTTTTCTCTGGAATGTGGAAAACGACCAGCCCGAACTCGTTTATCAACTCATCCATCATACGGCTAAAGTCAACGATGTCGTCTTTAGCCGCGACGGTGAAGAATTGATTACCGTCAACGCCGATAAAACCATCAAAATATGGGATGCGGTAACAGGACTCGAAAAGCAAATCCTGACCGGACATCAAGCGGAAATCATATGCGCCGCCCTCTCGCCGGATGGGAATTGGTTCCTGACCGGGAGCCTGGATAAAAGCGTGAAATTGTGGGATGCCGAGAGTAAGGATTTGATTTGTACGTTCGAGGGGCTTCCCGAAGGCATAACGAGTCTGGCCATTGCGCCGGAAGGCAACGAATTTCTAACCGGAGGCCAGGGAGGAAGCATCCAGCGCTGGAATGTTATTACCCGAAAACAAAGCGGGGAATACTTGACGGAAAGAAAGGATTATGTCCACGGTTTGGCTTATTCGCCGGATGGCGAACAAATCGCCGCTCTGATTGGGAATCAGGTGATCTATCTATTGAATCGAAAAACGGGAGCAACGATTTATTCGGAGGGTTATAATTACGGCAGTTTTTATGTTATGGCGCCCAAAAGAGGAAGCGTGGTCTTCTCTCCTGATGGACGTTATCTTTTGAATACGGATAATTCGTACGTATCGCTAGAAAAATATGGATTCTTTAAAGGAATTAATGGTCAAATAGCGTTAAGAAACAGCAAAACAGGCGAATTAATAAGTAGGGTGATTTGTCATCCTCATTTTATATACTCCGCTTCCTTTTCTCCTGACGGACGCCGCATCATTACGGGAAGCTACGATACGACATGCCGAATCATAGATGTGGAATCCTGGCAAGAAATTGGACGTCTTGGCGGACATGCGCAATTTTTCCGGACCTATGCCTATTATATAGACGCATTCAAGCCGCGAATCGATTTTTCATCGGATGGGGAAAAGATTATTTCAGCGGCCGCTGATAATTCTGTTATGGTTTGGGATGCGCAAACGGGTAAAAAGATAAAATCCTTCGATCGTCATGGCGGAACAGTTTACTGCGCTGTTTTTTCTCATGACGGAAAATATGTAGCGACGGGAGGCGCGGATTATTACTTGCGGATTTGGAATTATCTAACAGGCGAAGAAACAGTAGCGATGTGGAACGGCTATCGGGTATTTGATTGCGATTTTTCCCAACATGATGCCTGGATTGTCGCCAATAAGCGCCTTTGGGATGTGAAATGGGGGCAACTCATTCAGACATACGACGTTCCCGAAACTGTAAATATGTCAAAAATTTCGAATTCAATGCAATGGATTTTAGCAGGATATCCTAATGGATTACAAATCAATGATTTGTACTCTGGAGAAAAAATTCTTAATTTGGGAAATGGACAATGGGGAAATGGACAATGGATTAATACTCTTTACGATATCAGCCGTGACGACCGATTTCTCGTTACAAGCGCTTATCTGTCAGAAGCCGACTATGATAATTCAAAAACATACATATCAATTTGGAATTCGGAAAATGGCGAATGTTTAAAAACATGGACAAAACAAAAAAATATAAGAGTTACATCCATATCATTTTCGCCTGATGGGGATTACATTGCTATTGGCAATAATGGCGGAAGTACTTCGGCATGGGTGGAAATTTGGAATTGGAAATCCGATAGAAATTCCCCTGTTTGGAGTTTTTTGACATTATCCCAAATCACCGAAGCGATCTTTTCGCCGGATGGCAAACGATTGGCGAGTATCGATGATTATGGAAGAATATTTGTATGGTATGTTGGCGATATTCTTTTCGAACCCACTCCCCAACCGGGAGAACCTACACGCACTCAGACGCCGATTCCCACCCAAACGCCGACTCTAACTCCGACAGTCACTCCCACCTTGTCGCCCACGCCGACTGTTATACCCTCCCGTTCCCTGACTTGGACGGAATTCAGTTCCGATTCGGCGAAAGGCGCTGGTTTGGGACCTGGATCGACTCCCTATGGTCCTTTAGCGCTAGGATTGAATGGGGATGGAGGTCCAGTGGTAGGATGGAGTGAGCTATTCGATATACCTCATACCTATTTCATCCAATGGGATGGAAAAACTTGGCAAGATATGGGAACCAGTTTGAAAGAGGAAAAACATTTATATATGTACATTCGAGTCAACCGCATTACGAAGGATCCTAAAGACAATAAGGTGGTCATGTCAGCCTCTAATGGGAAAAGTCAATTGCATAAATTCGATGGTCGAAATTGGGTTGTATGGGACAATTCTGGAAGAGGAGAAAATGATGGGAATTGTTTTTTTGCCGATCTGGCGTTTTTGCCCGATCATTCGCCCCTGATATTGTTTAATCATACCTCCTATTATCCTGAATGTATTGAGAAAACGAACATCCGTCTGCGTAAATTTGACGGGCAATATTGGCCGGATTTTAATCCTGGCTCTGCCTTCAAAAGCGGTATCGCCGATTGTACGGGAGCAGCTGATTTGCCTCAGCTGCAAGTAACGCGGGATTGGCGGGTTTACGCCTTGTGGGAGCAGGTTACCGCGGATAGCCGGGCGATCTTTTTGAAAATGTGGAATACTGCCGCCTGGGTGGGTTTGGATGGTTCCGCCGAAGGACTCGGTTTGGCGGAAGAGATGGGATGCCTCTCTCCGCGCGCCCTAGCGTTGGATGGCGAAGGACAGCCGATCGTCGCCTACGTTGATGGGGGACGCATCTATTGCCAGCGATACGACAAAGCGCGTTGGCGGGGATGGGAAAATCCCGCTGCCAAGCGGGATCAACTCAGCGAATCCAATAGCTCCTCGGCAGTGATCGTCAACGTTTCCGGCGATTATCCTGTAGTGATCTGGCATGACGACGATAGCGGCGCGCTCTACGCCAAGCAGTTCGACGGACAGCGTTGGCAACCTGCGGGCAAAGGAGCCGCATCCGGAAACGGCGTCGATCTGGGCGGACAGCAAGACGCCATATTGGACGCGGATGGGAAAGTCATCGTCGTTTACGCCAACGCGCAGGGAAATATTTATCTGCGGCGGTACGCTGAGCCAATCCCTACCGTCCAGCATAAAATTATAATCAATACGCCGACGCCCACGCTGACGCCTATTCCCGGATGGTTCGTACTCGACGGCTATGGAGGAATTCACGGCAGCAACCCCGATATACGTCCGCCCGTATTGCCTTATTTAGCGCCATTCGATATTGTGCGGGACATCGAACCCGATCCACAGGGCCGGGGATGGTATATGCTGGACGGTTACGGCGGCATTCATACGTCGTCGCCCGATCTCCCCATTCCCAATAATCTGCCCTATTTTGGATTCGATATCGCCCGCAATCTGGAGATTCGAAATACGGATGAGGGATACGCCTTTTATCTATTGGATGGCTATGGATGCGTACATACAAGCGTCGAGCGCTTTGATCATAGCGAATTGCCTTGGTTCGGCTACGATATCGCCCGAGATTTGGAACCGGCGCCGGACGGCAATGGCTGGTATATCCTCGATGGTTTTGGTTTTGTTCATCCTACGTCGAAATACCTGGCGCAAATCCCCTTGGGCGCCATTTGGGAACAGACGCCTTTGTTGAGAGGCATGGCGGCGTTTCCTGGCAGCCGTTTCGTTCTCATTGACGCTTACGGCGGTAGGCATACGAATCCCTCACTGCCCGTTTCCGACGCGGCGAACGGCTTGCCGCAGGATTTCTACTTTCCGAATTTCGATATCATTTGGGATATAGAGGCTATTCAGGGAAAATAATTGCGTTCATGCGATTAGAAGCCAGCCATGAGGAAGCGATTGATTCTCTTAACGCTGGTTCGTGCGGTGGCGGCTGGATGAGCGGTCTTCTGTCTGGCCTGCTCGTTTTTCCCGGCGCAATTGGACTTTGGAGGTGTCGATTTTGTCGAAGAGAGTGGTTTCGCCCAGCCTCAAATCTCCCATCTTGAATGGCATTTGATCCGGCGGGACGGGACGGAGGTTGTGATAGTTCATCCGCAACTGCCGTTTGAGATCGTCGATATACTCCGGAATGGCGTCCGGCCCTTCGGCGGCAATCATCCGGAAGAAATCTTTCAATTCCTGTTTGAGAGAGAGTGGAATTTCAATGCGGTTAAAATTGTCGACGGATAATAATCCCCGCCCCAGGCACCAGCAAATCATCTCCTTGTTCATGGATACGTCATTGCGCCAATCGAAGGCAGTGAGGATTTGATTGGCGGGCAGGCTTTGTCCCGAATGGATGATAAAAAGATAAAGCCGCAGCAGAGTTCGGAAAAAATTGGCTTCGCACTTTTCGTATTTCGCGCCGAAGGATTTGGGGTGATAGACGGGATAGGCTTTCAACGACGGATCGTATTCTGCGCCGAAGCTGCTTCCGCAAACGACGCATTTTAAATGATGCTTGGGTGTATTCGAACTCTGCGGCGACGCCACGCGCTATGCTCCTTCGCGATCGAAACGGCTAATTCTTATCTTTCTATCATAGCCTTCCTTCCGTCAAGGTAAATGGCGGCTAGGCGAAACGTTGGCTTCCTTTGCCGGCGCCTCATGGTTTTATACGATCCAAACCGGTTCCCAGAAGCGAATCGTTATCGAATATCGCTTGATGCCAATGCCTATGAAACGCCATATTTTTTCCAAAAAATTAAAAAACGAGGGACGAGAAAGGGCGTGTTCCGTTTATACTGCAAATACTCGTCCCCAAATCGCAACGCCATCTCTTTTTCTTCTACTAGTTTGATATAGGCAGCCAGGAATATAGTGAAAAGAGAAACGCATAGCATGGAGGCGTACGATGCAGCGAGAAAGGATACGCCAAAATAGGCCAGTATCGTTCCTAAAGCCATCGGATTGCGGCAAAAGGAATACGGCTTTTCCATTAATAATAATTTCGTGGCCATGATGGGAATAGGAGTTCCGCGCGCGAAGCGAAATTGCTTCCAAGCGGTCCATAGGGCAAGAAACAAACCGGCGGCGGTTACAACCAGTCCAATAGAGGACGCCCATGCAGGCGCACTAAACCGCCAGCGATCTCCTCCCGCTTTCGAAAGCCAAAAAAGAAAGGCAGGGATGCCGAAGACGAAGATCGTCGATCCGCAAGCCATAATGAGCAGCCGCGCTGAAGCGGAATATTCTTTTTGGCTCTGCCGAACAATACGCTGTATAAGATTCATGATTTATGCCTTTCTCTTGTTGCTCTTTATTACGCATTTTCATTAGGAGACGCGCATGTAGTATCGTTTGGCTCGCTTGCTGCTTTTGGGACATCTTTCCGGCTTTGAGAAAACTCTTGGCCGAAAGCCGTCAGCCCGCCAAGCGCTCCCAATCCCATCGTCTCTACGGCGGAGGAAGGCACGATAATCATCGAACCTTTTTGTCTTAGACCTTCGTAAACCATGTTCATAGCGCGCAAGTGGAGCGCGACGGGATTATCGCGGTAATGTTCGGAGGCGCGCGCGAATTTCTCGGCGATTTCCGTCTCCGCCGTTCCTAATATGATCCGGCTTTGCCGTTCGCGTTCCGCCTGGGCTTGGCGCGACATGGCGTCCTCGAGTCCTTTGGGGATGATAATATCGCGGATTTCCACCGCCTGAGTGGTGATGCCCCAAGCGCTGGTTTTCTCGTCAAGCGTTTTCTGGATTTCCTGGCCCAGACGATCGCGTTCGGAAAGCAGCACGGACAAATCGTTTCTGCCGATGGCGTTTCGCAAAGCGGTTTGGGCCGAGAGAATGACTGCATCCTCGAAACGTTCCACTTCCAGCACCGACTTTTCCGCATCCCAAACGATCCAGAAAGCGATAGCGTCAACGCTTACGGGCACCGTATCCGATGTCAACGTGGTTTCGGCGCTGAAATCCGTAACGCGAATCCGTTGATCGACGAATTGCGCCACCTTATCGATGATCGGAGTCATAATGAACACGCCAGGTTTGCGAATCCCTTTAAATCGGCCAAAACGCAATAGAACCGCTCGCTCCCATTGGTAGACGATTTGGATGGCGGGGGCTGCCAGCGAGGCAATAAAAATCGTAGTCAAAAGCGTCTCGCTATCGGGACGCAATAGCAAATAAGTAGTCAGGCAATCCGCTGTAGAGAGAATCACGACAGCTTCCCACACTTGGCTTATCCGGAATAGAATCCCCAAGACCAGCGCCGATCCCAAGCTCAATAGCACGGCATCCACGGAAAACTCGTGAATGGAAAGATGAGTAATAAGACCGGCAAAAAAGATCGCCACCAACAAAAAAACGTTTAGTGGAGAAAAGCGGAAATCCGCTCGCAAAGTAATGGCAAATTTTTCCGGGGAAAATGACTGGCTCTCTTTGCATGGATTCGATAACTTCGATATGCCGCTCATTTTTCTTTCTCCTTTCGTTGATGCAGTTCTTCGTATAAATCCTCAAGCGTAAATCCATATGACGAGGCGCGCGCCAACATATCGGTCAAAATCTGGTCCATCATTCGCTGGCGCTCAAGCCGGTCGATATCGGGTCGGCGATCGCTGACGAAAGTCCCTGAACCTTGCTGCGTGTCGAGCATTCCTTCGATCTCCAATTCGCGGTATGCGCGAATGACGGTATTCAAATTGATCGAAAGATCGACGGCGAGTTGACGGACCGTCGGGAGCTGATCGCCCCGTTGCAAATCGCCGCGGCCAATAGCGAATTTCACTTGTTCGATGATTTGCCGGTATATGGGGACGCCACTTTTCCCATCGATAAAAAATTTCATGGCGTTTCTCCAATGACTTATTGTAATAATCAAATATAACATTAATTCAATTTGCTGTCAAGAGATTTTTAAAATATTTTTTGGGGGATTGTTTTTTATTAGACTCTACAAGGCATTAGAAAATATTCTACGATATAACTTTCTGATAATATTAAATTTAATATGATAAACCTACAATTATTCTAGGATTATTTTTGGGTAGTATAGGATGGATTATAAAAAATAATTGCGTGTTTTTAACGGCAGGAAAACGGCAATTCGCGATTAACTATAATCAATTCGAGATTTTCTCCCCTATGGCCTTGGGCTTCCATAGAGGTTAATTGAACCTTTGCTTCTCCATATTTTTGGGCGACAAAGAAGAGGCTGACTAATGCGTCTTTTTCGTCCATGCAAGCGCCAGGCAGAGCGGCGGAAATTTTTTGACGCATGAGACCCCCTTCCGCGTTGGCTTGGAAAGGAAGGCCGAATTGGGGGATTACGGATATCTCCCGGCTCCAAGCGCCGCCGATCGTCATGCCGAGAAAGGCGAGTATTTCTTTCGAAAAATGAAAATCGAAAAGAACGTTGCATAGACGTCCGCCATCCTCCACGGCGATATCGACGCGAATCGCGTCGCCTGGCTTTACGGCGTATTGCGCCGGATTTTTCTCCATTCCGTCTGCGATCCAAACCAAATTCAATTTGGGCTGAACCGGCGCCAGACGGATTAAACAAGAAGGCGCGGCGATTTTAGCTGGTTGCTGGACGGGATTGCCAGGCGAGGCGGCGCGGAAAAAGAAATTGGCTAATTCCAGTGAGGCCGTAGATGGAGATATATTTCCAGCGGGGGAGATGGAGAAACGCAGCAACTCTCCGCCGCCGCTTGGGCCTTCATAAAGGGGAAATGGCGCGCTGCTCTGCAACGTCAGACTTCCGGGAGTATCGAATGAAGCGTGCACTTGGGCGTCGTCGGCGGAATTCTGCCACCACGAGCCGTTGCGTATGCTTTCCAGGCTGATCTTGACGATCTTGGGATCGTAACGGATTTCCGCAAAGAACCACGATAAATTTTCCGCCTCGCGAATGAAGAGCGAGATGTTTTTCGGCGGGCCTTCGGGATCTAAGGAGATGAAAGGCGTTTGAAATCCGACTTCCGTATTCCAGCCTGGAGGATACCAGCGGGGAATTTTGTCGCCGGGAATCCATTCCAAATCGATCGCCGCATCGATGCCCAACGGTGCGGTCTCTACGGCGGGTGCGCCCCCGCAGGCGTGAATATCGCCGAAAACGCTAAGGATATAATACCCCTTGCCAAAGGGCGAAAGTTCCAAGTCACAAGCCAACCCTTCACCCAAATCCGGAGCATCCGGTGAAAGGACGGCTTCTTTGTTCGTTAGATAATAGACCTTGCTTTTTCTTGTCAGGACGTAAAATCCGTCTTGATAAAACTCGATATCGAGGGCGGCGTCATTCGTCAACTGCAAACGATCGAATAGCATATAGTCGCTATTCGAACAGAGAACCGCGCCGCCGTCTTCGAATAGTATGGCGAGCCGTTTCCCGCGAGCGTCGTATTTGACGCCGGATAACGTTCGTTTTTCGTCGAAAGTTGGGAAAATCAAGGCGGGGCGGTCGCCTCGGCTGACCATATGATTTTTAGAGATAAACCATCCCCCGCCGCCGTTAGGAGTAAGGGCGAATTTTTTACTCTCACCCAAAAGCGGCCAAAACGAATAGGGTAGTTTTACGTTTCCGATGGGAATTACGGCGCCGTTGACAGCCAATTGAAAGCCGCCTGCATCCAGCGTTTCCAGATCGACGATGGCGGGAAGGGAATAAGTTTCTTCCGGCGGACGCACGATTTTCGGTTCCATAGTCTTAGCGCCAGGAGTAAAAGAGACGCCAATAATTCCGCCTCCTTTGTTTTGAATAAGAAAAACGGCGGATTTTACGGGATCGGCGCCGCAAGGCTTCCCTATCGCCGCCGTCAGAAGCAGTAAAAGAAAATACAATTGACTTCGATTCATAAAATAATAGTATAAATCCATTCCCATTGGAAAGAATAGACGGCAACGATTCTACTCAAGACCTTCCGCTTATCAAACGAGAATATGGGTATCAATGTCTCCGGCGAATGACGGACTATCGCACTATACTAAAGCCATGCGGCAAACTTTGAAACCGCTATTTACGTCGCTGTTGCTAGAGGTTCTTGCAAAAATAGTATAATTTTCTTTTCAATTCTCCCCCCAAGCTTGGGGGGAGTTAGAGGGGGGTTGATTTTTTTAGACTTATCTCAATCCCCTCCTAACCTCCCCCAAGCTTGGGGGAGGAATAATATAGTTTTGCAAGAGGCTCGCTAGATAATGAAAAAAACGCTTCTCGTGTATTTTCTACTGGCATTATGGACGATAACCGGCGTCCGTCCGGCGGCGGCGGATCGATTTACGCTTTTTGCGGGAGAAATTTTCATTGGAAATTACATCCGCGAACAAGATAAACGATTCGTTATCGATCGTTACGGTTATACGGACATCATGCCCGGCTGGGAAATTAAAAAATGGGAAAAAGGGGTGGATCTTCTTTTTCCTGCAAACGGCGAAATCATCGCTTCACCGACTGGTTACATAACTTTAAACGATCGCCGCATCGCGTTCCAATCGAAGCCGCCCGCCGAAGCGGGACATTTGGAAATGGTTCCACAACTCCAACTTTTTTGGATCGAGCGGCATCGGTATATGCGAGGCTATCTCATCAACCGGACGCTGTACGGCCATCAAACGCTGCTGGTGGAATTAACGTTTTACAATGCTAAAAATCTCACCGTTTATAAACAAGAAGCCAATATGTTCGACGTATATCCCATGACGGCCAAACCGTTTATCCTCGATACGCAACAGGCGCCTTGGGATGAAATCGTCCGCATCGCCGCAAAGACCGTATCGGGCGTCATGATGAAGCCGAGAGCGCCTTACTATTACCTCAAGTACAAGTAACTTTCGCTTTTTGTGATTTTTTTGTCATTCCGGCAACGCCGTCTTTCCAGTTCCACCATTTGAGAAGTTCTGGATCGCAATCTTCATGGGAAGCGAAATTTACGGCGCAACGGAATACGTACAACAAACAACGATCCGCTTTCCTGCCCAACAATTGGCAAAATCTCTCGTAAAGCGCTTCCGGATTCTCGTCCCTCAGGCCGGCGACGGACCGTATTCCCAGATTCCATAGAACTTCGGCGATGCGTTCGCCGACGCCGGGAATAACTCTCAGTTCCTTAAGAACCGACGGCTTCGACCGATTCGCTGGAGGGGGTGTTGTTGGTTTCATCTTCATGAGTATTCTCCTGTTCTTCCATCGGCGCCGTGGACGCGGCGGCCTCTTGAGAACAGCACAATCTTCTTTGCACTTCCTGCTTGATCGCCTCAAAATCGAAAGTGATATCGGCGAACTTATTTTTCAATTCGCGGCGAATAGTCAGAATGACGGGTTTGCTGAGCAGAATTTCGTCCAAGTGGGCTTTTTCCCTGACGAGGATGTTTTCCTGCTGCATTAGCCTGCGCAGGAGTTGTTCGTCGATGGGTTTGATGACGCCTTTGCTTTTCGCCAGTTTCAACACTTCCACCACTTTGGAAATCTCGCCGTTGTCCCGGTTTTTCAACGCTTCGCGGGAGTAACACTTGGACATCAAGTTGGATAGCAATTTGGGATTGTTCATCTGGCTCGACCAGTGGGAATCGCGTTTGAGACGCTTATTGGCTTCTTCCGCAATCGCCGCCGCATCCATGAAACGGTCCACTTGGAAATAGCATTCGGCTAAAAGGGCCATGGCGGGATGGTATTCGTGGCAGTACTTGAATACGTTTTCCAAATAATGGGTGGCTTTTTCGATATAGGAGGCGTGTTCGACTTTGAGGCAGGATTCGCCGATTTCGAAGGCGATGTCGTTGCGGTCGACGGCGTCGGAACTATGTTTTTTGGCGTGGGGGATATGGTTGTCCAAAACGCCTTCGGAGAGACGGTAGGCGTTTTCCAGGCGGGCGATGGAACTATGGCGCTCGCCGCACCAAGAAAATCCCTTGCCCAGCCAATATTCCAGTTCCCAGGACGATTCGTTGGCGAAGTACTCTTGGATTTCCTTGATGGCGTTGAGAATCTCTTGAATGGTTTTGATGGGGGTTTTTTCGCCTTCGGCGTGTTCGATCACATTTTCGAAAGCGGCTTTGATCCGAATATTGCTTTTTAGAAATTGAATGGCGTCTTGTTGGTTTTGTATGGAATGTTTTTCGAGAAAACTCATTGTCTTATCCTTTCGGCGCAACGTAGCCGGTAATCGAATTTTTCGTAGAATGCAAATCCATCAAAATAAGTCGGTTGTTTTTATCGATTTCACATCGCGATTCGCCGCTTACTCCCAATCGATCTCTCCTTTCCGGCAGCGTTCTTTTATGTTATCCAGCACCAGCTGGAGTACTTCCTCGATGGAGCCTTTGATTCTGGCCCCGGCGGCGCGGGCGTGGCCGCCGCCTCCAAATAGGCGGGCGGAGACGGCGATGTCGGCGCCGTCGCGGGAACGCCAACTGACTTTGACTTTTCCCTCCGGCTCCTCGCGCAAATAAATCCCGATGCGAACCCCCTCGATGGTGCGCACCATGTCGCAGAAGCCGTCGTCTTCCCACCAGTCGGCGTTGGCGCGTTCGAACATCGACAAGGTGGTGTACATGGAACCTACCTTGCCGTCCATGTAAACCTCGATGGTTCGATAGGCTTCGGACATCAGCCGCAGGCGGGAAAATCGCGTGGTGCCGAACACCGGCTCGTGAACTTTTTCCGGATTGACTCCCAAGCGAAGACATTCGGCGGCGATGGCGTGCGCTTCTTCCGTGGTATTGTTGAGATGAAAATTCTGAGTGTCTACGATAAGGCCAAGGTAGATCGGCTCCGCGATATCCAGCGTCAATCGTTTGTTCAAATGGCGCAGAAAACGGCGCAGGAGCATTGTCGTCGAAGAGGCGCGATCGTCCACGATGGAAAGGCCTTCGAAACTGTGATAAGGCGGATGATGATCGATGCAAATTTTTTCCGTGGGCGTTTGCGCCAATTCGGCGCCCAACTTGCCTAATCTTTTCCATTCGCCCGCGTCCACGATGACGATTGCTTCCCGGCTGGAAAAATCGATTTTTTCTTTGCTGTTGATTTTCAATTCCTCCGGCGAATAGAAGGGCGTAAACATAGCGCCTGGATCCTCATCCATTACCCACCAAACGTCTTTGCCCAGACGCTTGAGAATGCGGACTAAGGCGAGAGAAGAACCTACCGCGTCTCCGTCGGGCCGGATATGGCTGGCGACGGCGAAACGGGACGTCCTCTCGATGACGCCGTTCAGTTTATCCCATAAAGGAGCAAGTTCGTCTTGACGCAACGGCAAACACCTCGATCGGCGATAACGCCGAAAATAATAAAACGGAAATCCTTAAGTTGCAGGCGGCTTTTGAGCGAATAGGATAAGCAAAGAACCGCGATCGAAAAAGCCTTGTATTTTGTCTATCCATTTCTTAAGAATAAACGGCTGGCCGCCGCTATTCGCTTTATAGGGCGCCCAAACGGGATCGCCCATTTCCGGCGCGATGACGCCGCCCGGTTCGAAACCCGACTGGGCTATTATAGCGGAGAAGGATTCTCGGTTGAACGTGCGCTTAACGGCGCAGGAGGCGGGAAGGACGGGCCATCCGCTTCCATTCCATATTTCCGCGATCAAGTATCCCGTCGGCGCGGCGGCGGCGAAGGCGGCCTGCAAGGTTTTTTCAGGATGCTCGTCATAAGACAAAAGGCCGCGAATGCGAATCAAGTCGTAAGACGAGCGCGGGATGCCTGCCTCCGCTGGATGGCCGGTTATCATGAGGACTTGATATTCGTCGAACGCTGCCTTGGCGCAATCGGGATCGTCCGCAACGCCCAAACATTCCCAACCGCGGCTTTGAAAATAGGCCAGATAAGCGCCGTCCCCGCAGCCGAATTCGAGCATACGCCCTTGGCCCAATCCTGTGATGCGGGCAATTTCGACGAGCTGGCGCTCCGCCGCCAATCGATGATCGATCCAATCGTAGAAAGGCGAATGACTCATATTAATCCATCCATCGTCGTGAAGGCGTAAAAATCGAATAAAGGAATCATAAAAAGAGAATAGCGTGAAGAGAGGAATAGGCGCAACAAGAAAAGAGGGAAAAGAAGGATTATTTCGTCGTTTTTCGGGGCAGCCAAAAGCGGCGGCGGATGAACCCAATGGTCCAGAAATAAGGCGCTTTTATCGCCTGCGTAGAATAAGCCCGCAACAAGGGGATGAATTGTTTCAAAAAGCCGCAGCGCTTGATCCATTGATATTCGGCGGGGAGAAAAACGAAGAGAAAATAGCGCAGGCCGAAATGTTTGAAGATGAAGCGAAGGCGTCCCCGGTGGTATTTGTAATAATATTTTTGGCTTTGCTTCTTAGTGCCGAAAGTTTCGTAGTGCAGGACGACGGAACTGGGTTGATAGAGAATCCGATAGCCCATATCGTGAATGCGGCGGCAGATATCCAAATCCTCGTAGTAAAGCGGGAAGCCTTCGTCCAATCCTCCCGCCCGTTCCAGAAGATCGCGCCGGATGGCCAACGAGGCGCCGGTGATGTATTCCACTTCGCGGGGAAAATCGTATTCCCCCGTATCAGGCAATGCGTAGCCTTCGTGATACGTTAAGCCGTTGGGACGCATTCCGCCGCCAGCGAACTGGATGTTTTTCCCATCCAGAAAAAGCAGCTTCGAACCAGTAACGCCCACGCCGCCGCTTTCCTTGAAGGGGCGGATCAACTCAATCAACCAATCGCGGCGTACGGCCGTATCGACGTTGAGCAGAACGATGATCTCGCCTCGCGCTACTTTCACGCCCAGGTTGCATCCTTTGGGGAAGCCGTAGTTTTTGGGATTTTCGACGATGGTGATGCAATCCTGCATCTGACGGGCGATATCCAGAGAATCGTCCGTCGAGGCGTTATCCACCAGGAGAATTTCCTTGGGTTCGTAAGGATCGGATAAAACGGTTTCCAGACAGCGTTTGATGAATTGTTTTCCGTTATAGTTCAAAATCACGATGGAAACGAAAGGATTTTCGTTTTGAGGGATTCGATTTTCGGGATGGGGTCCATTCATTGCATTCAATTTATAAAAACATGGAAGTCCAACAAACTACTAATTCGTCCCGCTTACGATGGAATGCGAGATTCCATCTTCAAAGGATGGAATATGAGAATAAGAAAGCTATTTACGTTAATGGAATTTATGGAAAAGTAAATCCCTAGGCGGTTTTGCTTTGCGGCATATCCTCGATCGGTTTGGCGAAAATCATCCGCCCCGCTGAGGTTTGCAGAACGGACGCGGCGCTGACGTCCACGGTTTTTCCCATATATTTTCTTCCATTTTCCACAACAACCATGGTTCCATCGTCAAGATAGCCGACGCCCTGATTGGCTTCTTTGCCTTCGCGGATGATATGAATTTGAATTTCTTCGCCGGGGAGGACTGCGGTTTTCAGAGATTGGGCGAGCTGGTTGATATTCATGACCTGGATTCCCTCAATCTGCGCCACCTTGCTGAGGTTGAAATCCATGGTGATCAGCGTTCCCTCGTACTTTTTGGAAAGGGCGAGCAATTTTTTATCCACGCCGGCCAGATTGGGAAAATCCTCTTCCAATATCTCCACTTCGCAGCCGACGGAATTTTGCAGACGTTTGGAGATGTCCAGCCCCCTCCGTCCCTTGGATCGCTTGAAATAATCCTCGGAATCGGAAAGCGTCTGGAGTTCGTTGACGACGAAGGAGGGGATGACGATCAATCCTTCCAAAAATCCCGCTTCGGAAATTTCGGTAATGCGTCCGTCGATAAGGACGCTGGTATCGAGAATTTTGGCGCCGTACAACCGGTCTTCGGTATGGGCGAGGAGAGATTTGAAATTAAGACGGTGAGCGTTGCGCAATCCGATGGTAATGCCGAAATAGCCTAGAAAAAGATGCAGAGAAAAGCGCGTCATATCCGTATTGTAATGAGGTTGATTTTCCGGAATGACGTATTGAATCAAAACGGAGGTGGAAAGGCCGCATACCAGGCCGAAGAGGCCGATCAACAATTCCTGGGGGTAGGCGTGACGGATCTGGCTTTCGATGATGACGATGATAATGGCGGCCATGGCGCCGCAGCAAACGTAAATATAACGGTCGAAATCGCGGATGTAGGGATGATGCAGCGCCCATTGATGAACCATGAAGGTTACAATGATGATGAACATCAAGCGGACAACCCGCAAGAAGGGAGTATCGTTTTCAGGACGGTCGACGTATCGCGGTTTCATGTTAGACGGCCATTGGCGATCATAAGCGGCTCTATAAAGAAGGAAAGAAGGCTTCTTTCGCCTGTTCCACGGCTTTAACTTGGCGAATTCCTTCCAACGCGATTCCTTGCCGCGTCAGCTCGCGCCCGTTGCCTTCGGGAATCATTCCGTAATTATACCCCAATTGCCGGGCTTCGAGAATCCGCTGCCAGGCGCCGCGAACGGGGCGCAATTCGCCGGATAAGCCAATCTCTCCATATAGAATGTATTGCGAAGGAAGGGAAATGTCAAAAAAACTCGAAAGAATCGCTATGGCGATGCCCAGATCGCCCGCCGGTTCGTCAATGGTGATGCCGCCGGTTACGTTTACGAAAATGTCCCTTTGCCCCAGCGGGATTTGCAAGCGTTTTTCCAGAACGGCGAGGATCATGGCCAGGCGGTTGGCATCGACGCCGCTCACGGCGCGGCGGGGAAAGCCGTAGCCATGATAAGGCGCCGCAAGGGCTTGGACTTCGATAAGCAGCGGACGGGCGCCTTCCATAGCGACAGTAACGGCCGAACCCGGCGGCCGCTCCCCGCTCGCCCCCGCGAAAGCGCCGGCGGGATTGACGACTTCGATCAAGCCCGATCCGGTCATCTCAAAGACGCCGATTTCGTGGGTGGCGCCGAAGCGGTTCTTGGCGCCGCGCAACAGGCGGTAATGATGATGGCGGTCGCCCTCGAAATAAAGGACGACATCCACCAAATGCTCCATCATTCGCGGTCCGGCGATATTTCCTTCCTTCGTCACATGTCCGACTAGAATAATAGCCGTGTTCGTCTCTTTAGCCAATTGTACGAGAAGAGCGGTGCAATCGCGTACCTGGCCGACGCTGCCGGGCGCGGAAGATAGTTCCGACCACATTGTGGTTTGTATGGAATCCACGATGGCCAAAAACGGGCGCATCGATCTTATATCCGCTATCATCTCCTCCACGCGGTTTTCCGATTTGACGTACAATTCGGGGGGCAGGGAAGCGATACGCTCGGCGCGCAGTTTGATTTGAGAGGGGGATTCTTCGCCGCTGATGTAAAGTACGCCGCCGTATTCGGAAGCGATGCGGTCGGCGATTTGCAATAGGAGAGTAGACTTGCCGATGCCCGGTTCGCCGCCGAGAAGAATGGCCGATCCGGGAAGAACTCCGCCGCCTAACACGCGATTCGCCTCGGCGAAGCCGGAACTGTACCTCTGGCTTTCGGTGGATGATACGTCGCGCAAAACTTGGGGTTTGCTGGAGGTTTTTTCCTTGCCCAGGGTTTCCTCGCGGAGAGTGGGCGGGCGGGATAGCTCTTCCGCGGCGGTATTCCATTCGCCGCAGAGAGGACAGCGGCCGAACCATTTGCTTTGGCTGCCTCCGCAGGCGGAGCATACGTAAATGGATTTGTTTTTCATGGCCGCCTTGGAGTATTAAAACCGCATAATCATACCCACATTGGGATATCGCTCGTCCGTAACGTCCTGCAAACCGCCGACGAGGGAAATTCCATCCCAGATTTCGATTTCGGAATAAGCGTCCAGCCGTTCTTTATGGTTATGAGTGAGACCGACGCCCTCCAAACCTAATGTGAGCCAATCCAGAATGCGGACGTCGATGCCCGCCCCGACTTCCGATTCGATCATGCCGCCATGGAACGCGAAGACGCCCCAGCGATAACCAAATTGGGCTTCCAAATCGTTCGACGATCCCAGATTGTTTCCACCGGCGTATAGATAGAAAGCTTCGGAGGCGTCGTATTGAATGCCGAAGTCGGCGCGGACGTTATTATCGTCCTCGTCGAAACGCGGGCTGTCGGGATAGTAGCGCAGGTCTGTTACGAAGGAAAACTTCTTGGGAAAATCGGAAACGCCGGAAAGAAGGCCGGAAGCGCCGTTTACTGTATCTTTCGTGTTCTTGGCCAATTCTTTATCGTAAATAAGATTGTGAACTAAGCCTTCCCCTTCTTGAAATTCCCGCAGAATTTCATCGACGCGCCCAGATGCTTTTTTCGCCTGATCCGTTATTTCCCGTACATTTGTCATGGTCTTGTTGATTTCAGGTCGATTCTCTTCGATGATAGCGTCCATCTTGGCGAGAACATGAGTGGCTTTCTGGCCGGATTCGTTCAGGCTGACGGAGAAAGCTTTCAACTGATTCGACATTTCTTTCAGATCAGCGGCTAAATTCGTATTCAATTCGTCCGAAAGTAAAGCCGTGTTTTGAAAAGTTTTATTGGCGCTGGAGATCAGCTGATCGATCTCTTTTTTGTTGCTTGATATCAAGGAGTTGCCGTCAGCGATAAAAATTTCCGCCGTGGCGAGAAGTGTATGCGCTTGAGCCGTGGCGATTTCGATGTTTTCCAGGATTTTTTCAATGCGTTTTTGTTCGCCGCCGATCATGTCGTTAAGACTTTTTGAAAAACCCTCAAGATTGGCGATCAGTTGGATGATATTTTTCTGAAGCGACTCGTCGCCGAAAATAGCATTAAGCGATTTCACCGTTTCGCGGACATCGTCGGAAAGGGCGGCGGCGCTTTCGATAACTTTATCCAGCTCTTGCGGTCCTTGGCCCGTCAACCGCGTGGGCGGCGGACCGTCCTTGATGAGGGGAATTGCTGGATCCCCTCCCCCAAAGCCGATCTCCACATATTTTTCTCCCATCATCCCTAAGGTTTGAATGGTGGCGATGGAGTCCATAGAAATGATGGCGTTATCCGATACGCTGATCTCGACGACGATATAGTATTCCGGCGTAGGTTTTTTGACGGTTGCGCGGGCGATGCGTCCCACTTCGCCGATATCGAATCCCGCCTGTTTGACCGGGGCGCCTTTTTCCAAGGTGCCGATATTGCGAAAATAAACAGTATAGTTGGTATAGGAACGAGTAAAGAAAAGAGCGCCCATATTGACAGTGAAAAAGAAAAATGCCAATAAGACGATCACGACGAACAATCCGAGTTTGGCTTCCTTATCCATGAGAATCTCTTTCTACATATTGGAAAGCGGGCCTTCCGATTTGCCTTGAATGAACTGCTGCAGAAGAGCGTCGCCGGAGGCTTTGATCTCCTCCGGCGTTCCGTCGAATATGATTTTGCCTTCGAAAAGCATAGCCATCTTGGTGGCAATCTTGAAAGCGCTGACCATGTCATGGGTGATGACGATGGAGGTAACTTTCAATTCGTCTGACAATTTGATGATGAGATCGTTGATGGCGTCCGCCGTAACGGGATCGAGTCCCGTCGTCGGTTCGTCGTAGAGGATGATTTTGGGATGTTGGATGATGGCGCGAGCAAGCCCGACGCGTTTTCTCATGCCGCCGGAGAGTTCGGACGGCATCTTTTCCAGTATGTCGCCTAATCGAACCATGCGCAGCACATCGATGACCCGGTCGCGGATATCGTTTTCGCTATGGGCGCCTTCTTCATAAAGCGAGAAACCGACGTTGTGAAGAATATCGAGCGAATCGAAAAGCGCCGCATTCTGAAAAAGAACGCCGATTTTTTTTCTTACGGGAAGCAACTGTTTTTCGTTGTACGTTGAGATTTCCTCGCCGTCCACGTAAACTAAGCCTTCATCGGGTTGGAAAAGGCCGCAGATATGTTTGAAAAGGACGCTTTTGCCCTCGCCGCTGCGGCCCATGACTACGCGGGTTTCGCCCGATGCGATTGATAACGAAGCGCCGCCAAGAATTTTTCTTCCCCCCAGCCGTTTATGCACATTGACCAACCGCACCATCTCGCCATTGCCGGAGGGTTGCGAAGAAGACGCCGTGCGGACTTCGGCGGAAGCCTTCATGAGGGTAGCAGTTGAATAATCCATGATGTCAATAGGAAATTAGCGATCAATATGAGTATGGACGCCATAACCACCGATTCCGTGGTGGCGCGGCCTACGCCTTCCGCGCCGAATCCGGTTTGAAATCCTTTATAGCAGCCAACGATGGCCACAATCATTCCAAAAAATATTGTTTTGATTAATCCGCCGATATAGTCGGGAAGCGTTAGAAATTTCCACGTGTTAGTCAAATACAAACCGGGAGTAATTTGCAAAACCAGCACGCCTACCACGAAGCCCCCGGCGATTCCGACGGTGATGGCGAGAACAGTCAGGGCGGGAAACATGAGCGTCGCCGCGATGAAGCGCGGGACGACGAGATAACTGATGGGATTCGTTCCCAGCGTTTTGAGGGCGTCGATCTGTTCCGTTACTTTCATCGTGCCGATCTCCGCCGCGATGCCCGCCGCCACACGGCCCGCCAACACGACGGAAGTGAGCACCGGTCCGATCTCGCGGGTAAAACTCTTGGCGGAGATGCCGCTGGAATAAATCTTCATGCCCAATGGCTTCAACTGAACGCCGGTCTGTAAAACCAGCACCATCCCCGTAAAGGCGGCGGTGAGCAGGGCGATAGGAACCGACATGACGCCGATGGCAACCATTTGTTCCACGGTGAGACGAATCCGCCACGGCGGCTGCACGCTCAAGGCGACGGTTTGCAGGAAAAGATGAGTCAATTCGCCGGCGCGCTCGAAAATCAGCCGCGTATTTCGTCCTATATTCGATAAAAATCGAAAGGAGGCGTTTTGTTTTTGCGTAATGGCATTCATTGGAGAACCGAATTTTCGTTTACGGCCCAACTGCTTTCCAGCGCCGATACCTAGCCGTATGCGTTGCGGATGATAGTCTTGCTATCCCCTCGCCTTCAATTCATCTACGTATTTCGTCGCCGCAATAGCGGCGGTAACGCCGTCTCCCGCCGAACTCGCCAATTGCTTGGCCGCCTCGATGCGGCAATCCCCGCATGCGAAAACGCCGGGAAGGGATGTTCTCATCCATAGATCAACTTTAATTAAGCCGTGATCGTCCATATCTACAAGGTTTTCCACCAATTTCGTGTTGGGGATGTGACCTACGAAGATGAAGACGCCATCGATGGGATGAAGACGAGTTTCTTCCGTCTTGACGTTTTTCAACGTCACGCCGGTTACTTTATTTTTATCGCTATGAATTTCAATCACTGCCGAATCCCAAACGAATTTCATCTTCTCATGGGAAAGAGCGCGTTCCTGGAGAATTTTACTCGCCCGCAGCTGATCTCGGCGATGGACGATGGTAACGCTGGAAGCGAAGCGGGTAAGGAAAATCCCCTCTTCCACCGCCGCGTCTCCGCCCCCTACGACGATAACGTCCTTATTGCGGAAAAAAGCCCCGTCGCAGGTGGCGCAATAGGATACGCCCGTCCCGATGTTTTTGTTTTCACCGGGAACGTTCAACTTGCGGGGATCGGCCCCCATGGCGCAGATCACCGATAAGGCTTCATATTCTTTATTGTCGGCGGCGACGATAAAACCTTTCATTATAGGACGGATTTCCCGCACCGTTGCGTTGATCAATTCGGCGCCGAAATGTTCCGCTTGTTTCTGAAAGAGCTCGGCGAGTTGCAGACCGGGGACGCTTTGCGGGAAGCCGGGATAATTCTCTACGGCTTCCGTTAAAGATATCTGGCCGCCGGTCGCGCCTTTTTCTACGATCAGAGTGCGAAGCCGTCCGCGGGCGGCGTAAATGGCGGCGGCAAGCCCCGCCGGACCTCCGCCGATGATAAGGCAGTCGTAAATCGCATCAGGCATTCGTTTTTCCTTTTTCTTTTTTATATATTAAACTGGGCAATAGAGAATTTATAAAGGATAGTCGATCGTATTAAACTGGCAAGATTGAATTTCATGGCGAATTCACGAGATTTTGTCCATAAGGAGATGGGTTGATTCTCGCTTCGATTGCAGGCAGTATGAGAAAGCTGTTTCGGCGAGACTGGACGATCGAAATAAAAGAAAGGCTCGAAGGATGAATAAACGAATATTACTACTATTGGCAGCGGCGAATATTTCGTTTCTCTCGGCCGGTTACGCCGCTGAAAGTCCGGCGGAATGCTTTCTCCAAGCGGAGAAGAATGGATGGCAGGCGCAGAGCGCTTTCCGCCATTGCATGAATTTCGTTTACGGCTGGCTGGGGCATCGAGACCCGGCTACGGGATTGATTCCGCGCAACTTGTCGCAATCCTTTTTCTGGAATGCGCAGGATTCGGCGGCGGATAATTATCCCTTCATGGTTTTGACCTGCGCCATGTTGAACCGCGAGTTGTTCGAAACCACCATGAAGCGCATGTTGGAAACGGAAATCCGTTTGACGAACCGATTGGACAACCTTCCCGACGATTACGATTTCGCCAAACAAGGCTTCCGGATGCCGGAAATCGACCTGGCTCGTTTGATCTTCGGCGGATCGGAATACGTCAAAGACGGCCTCATCCCTCTGACGGAATGGTTGGGAGAAAGCCCTTGGACCGAACGAATGCAGGGCATCGAAGATTCGATATGGAAACACGCCCCTCTAGATACGCCTTTCGGAAAGATTCCTTCCGACAGCCATGAGATAAACGGCGAGCAGCTTCAAGTGTTATGCCGCCTCTATTGGATGCACAAAATGGAAAAGTACCGCGAATGGGCGTTTCGTTTGGCCGATTATTATTTTTTGGAACATTTGCCCACGGATAGCGAAGATTTGAGGTTGGACGATCATGGCTGCGAGGTGGTGGATGGTCTTGCGGGGGCGTATTATCTCGCCGTACATACCGATCCGCAAAGACGCGAGCGTTACCGCGAGCCGATGCATCGCATGATCGACCGCATTCTTGAAGTTGGAATCAACGAAGATGGCCTGGTTTATGAAGCTATTAACCCTAAGACCGGAGAAATCAAAAGGAAAGCCCTTTCGGATAATTGGGGATACAATTATAACGCCATCTTGAACGCAGCGCAGTTGGATGGAGTGGAACGTTACCGCCAGGCCGTGGAGCATTTATTAAAACAAATATGGAAAAACCGCGATTATCCATGGGAAGGCGGCGGCTCCGACGGCTACGCCGACGCCATCGAAGGCGGCTTGAACCTGCTGAACTGGATCCCCTTGGAAAGCGGATTTCAATGGGTGGACTATAGTATTGAAATCATGTTGAACAAGCAACGGCCAGACGGCGTCATCGAAGGCTGGCACGGCGACGGAAATTACGCTCGCACCGCCCTGATGTACGCGCTCTGGAAAACGCAAGGCGTCTATGTCAATCCTTGGCGAGCCGATCTTTGTTTCGGAAGCGTCGAACGCGACGGCGTTTTGTATCTCGTTCTGCGCGGGGATTGGAATTGGTCGGGGGAAGTTATTTTCGATCCGCCGAGACACAAGGAATTTTTCAACCTTCCCAGCGATTATCCCCGCATTAACCAGTTTCCGGAATGGTTCACAGTAGCCGCTGCTTCGGAATATAATGTTCAAATCGACAGCGAGGAAGTTATGCGGAAAAAGGGAAGCGAATTGCAAAAAGGTTTGCGGATAAAGATTGACGCTAAAAAGCCATGTTATATAAATCTAAGAAATATAGAACAATAAAATAGAATTTTTTGATGCAATATCATAGCGTTTTCTATTGGGTTTTTACATTGGAAAGAAAAAATAACTTTTTATGTACTGGTTCTAGTTATCCATAATGAAATTTCGATTATAATTCAAAAGAATGAACCTGACCAATAAGGCGGGCGACAAGGGCAAGATTTCTTCGCCCTTAAGATAACCTGGATTTTTTTGTTCCTGATAATCTTGAAAATCCTGGCTATCTTGATTCTGGCAAAATTTGGTATGGATTATGTTGATTTGGCGTAGCGCTCCCCGTCTTTCGATTTTTAAGGGCTTTGTTTTTATCATCGTCCTAGGATTATTGGCGATGGTTTGCGGAGCGTGCGCGACCGGCGGCTCCAGCCGGGATGAGGATTTCACTTCAAGCCGATCGTTGAAAGATGCGGACCAGTTTTTCAATCAGGAAGAATACCAAACCGCTTTGGCGCAATATTCGGCCTATCTCTATTCCCCTTTTCTTAACAAAAAAGAACTGCCCTACGCCCGATATAAAGTAGGTCTATGTCATTATATGATCGGCCAATATGACGATGCGCTGCAAACCTTGGAAATCCTGTTAAAGGATAATCCCGGCGTTTCTTTCACGCCCCAGGCCCGCGAGTTAATGCAAAAATGCCAAAATCGGATCGATCAAAGAAATCGGCAACTCGCCGGAGAACAAAAGGACTTGGAACAGAAGATCGCTCAATACGAAGAATTCGTTAAAACGAATCCGGTAAATGCGGAATATCACTTTATGCTGGGCGGTTATTATTGGAACTATGGGCGTTACCAGGACGCCGTAGCCGAATATGGCAGGGCTTCGCAGCTCAATCCGGCTTATTTGGAGCAGGATGTCGTACGGCAAAGAGTGCGCATTACCGATTCAGGCGAATTCGTGGTGCGGAATCCCCTGCTGGAATTCAATAAGATGGATCCGGTGCAGGTTCAGGCGAAAATGGAGCGGGTGGAACGCTCCAATTGGCTGGGAACAACCGAGTCCCTGCGCGTGAGCGGTGTAGTGGAAAATACTGGTTTGCGCGACGTCCATAATCTGAATATTGAAGTCAGCATCTACGATTTCAACGATACGGTGCAAGATACGAAAATGGTCAATATCGGAAAACTCATCGCGGGCGGAAAACGGGATTTCGCCGTTATGATGACGCGGTACAGCGGTTGGGGCGTGGATATTAGAAAATTCGCCGCGAAAGTATTTTACGATGAGCAAAGATAAATTGCATATAAATCACTGGCATTTGCTTGCTTTGATCGGCGGGCGGATGCGGACGATTGTCGGTTTATGGATCGTAGCGTTGGCTGTCGTTTGTTATTCCGTCTCGGCGCAATACGTCCGCGATCCGGCGACGGGAAAATTTACCGATTTCGAGAAATTATACAATGACCTCAAAGCCCAACCGGCGATGCCCATTCAGATTGTGTTCGAAGTCAACGTCTTCGAAGTGCTGTTGAAGGACTCGACGGATATTGGATTTATTTATGACGTAATCGGAGAGTTGGGCACCATCCGGGGAACGAATTTGGCGGGCGATGCGAATATTGAGAGCGATCTGAGCGTACTGGATAAAGGAAACCGCAACAGCTTGCTTCCCGCGGGAGCGAATATTACCGCCAATGTGTTTGAAGGCGACGAAGGCGAATTAAGGGCTATATTTCAAGCGTTGGCGCAAGATCAGATCGTTAGAATCCATGCGAATCCGATCATCTTGACCGTCGCCGGAGTGCCAGCGCATCTGACTTCAGGCGACGATATCCCCTTTCTTGAGCGATCCAGTCTTACCACGACGGATACTTTCGCCTCCAATTATCAAACTACAGGCGTCAACCTCGTTCTGACGCCCTCCGTGATTTATTCCGAAACGGATGTCGAGCGGAAGAATCCGATTATCAAAGTAACGCTAAACGTCGATTTATCCAGCGTAACTCGATATCGGGAGGAACAAGGTTTTGCTCAGCCCATCGTTGATTCGAGGAATTTAAATACCACCGTCTACCTTCGGTCGAACCAACCCGTCCTCATTGGAGGCTTGTTTCGGGATTCGAAAGGCGACCGCGGAAGGGAGATTCCCATTCTTCGGGATATTCCCATTTTAGGACGGTTTTTCCGCAGCACGTCCACGACCAGTACGATGTCCCAATTTTTAGTCATGATTCGTCCTTCTATCTTCGACGTGTGGGGACAAGGGATTCAGAATGACCTTATCATCCCCAAACAGAATTTCGAAAAAATCAGCGATTTGATCGAACGCAAAGCGAAGGAAAGATCCTCGGATAAGAATTATTTCGAAGAATTCCGCGAGATCTTTCTCGATAGCTCTTCCGTGAAAAAATAATGAAAAACGAAGCCATTTCTTTTCATGATCGTCCCGGAAATCGCCGCCGATTCCATATAAGCATCGGAAACGTGATGCGGCGTTGCATCCGTCTATTGTTGGCGGTTTTGCCGTTAGCGGGATTCCCCTTGACCGGTGCGGGCCAGGATGCGACGAAACTCGTCCAACAAGTGGAGATCGCCGCAACGATTTACGAATTCCGTCTGGAAAGCGAGAAGCAGTTAGGCATCTTCTACGAATACAACCGGGATACGGGAGCCGTGCAAAATAGCGAAGTTTTTCTTCAGGGAACGGAGAATTTGAAGGATTCGGCGATCGGCGCTCTCAATTTTACGGGCAGTTTCGCCAAACTCGCTTATGGCTCCATCGATTTCAACATTAAGACGGCGCTGCAAGAAGGACGGGCTATGGTGATCAGCAATCCAAGGAACTTGGTCGCAGATGGGCAGACGTCATCTCTTGGAAGCGGCGAGATGGTTCCTCTGACGAAGTTCCAGACTCTGGCGGGATATCAAACCACGTTAACGATGGAAAAGAGGAAAACGGGAATCAAGTTGAATGTTACGCCTCATATCTTGCCGGGGAATAACGTATTGATGGATTTGGAAATCGAATCGAGCGAGATTATCCGGTTGGCGATGTTCGACCGGGGTGACCGGCTGCGCTTCGAACTGCCAGTGGTTTCAACCCGCAACGTAAAAACGGTCGTCGTCGTCCCATCGCGCAAGCGTCTGTATATTGGCGGACTCTACAACAACAGCGCCAGCGATCTTACCCGAAAAATTCCCATTCTTGGCGATCTGCCGGTATTGGGTTTCTTTCTGCGCGGCTTCAACAAAAAAATGACGCGTTCGGAAACCGTCTTCCAGATTACGCCTACCATCAAGGCGCCGGGGGAAGGGATCAGCGCCGAAGGCTCTATCTTCCGTGACCTTCTCGAAACCGATTCTTTGGAAAATGCCGATAGCGCATCCCCTCTGCAATCCATGCCCGCAGGAGCCGTTCCATCTTCCACGGAAGTTCAAAGCGCTTCGGCGGAGCTTTCAGCGCCATCCGCCCTCTCTTCGGCGGCGAATGCGCCGGCGAAGAATGCCATAAATCCATTGCGCCGGAATACTTCCTCGAAAGCGGGTTTCCGCCCCAAACGCAACCGCCGCTAGTCTCTCAACTGCCCGACGATCTTGTTTTTTGTAGATGGCGATTCTGTTATCTTGCCAGAAAAGGGCGCCGCTAGTTTTTGCGGGAATTGCAATAGAATGCCGATCCAGCACCATGTGAATAAATGGGTGTGCAGGGCATTCATCAGAGAAGCGGCCGCCATAACCAACAGCGAAGCCAGCATCGCTCGATGCGCTATTCCTTCTCCGGTCTGGCGGCTGAGGCTGGAAACGGAGGCGGCCAACCGCACCGCCAGCCAGGTGAAAGCCAATCCTCCCGCCAATCCTCTTTCGGCTAAAATAATCAGAGGCGACGAAAAACCCGGCGAGACGGAAAGGGCGTAATCCGGAAAAGCCCAACGCGCATAATCGTCGAAGCCTCCTGCGCCTACTCCAAAGATGGGATGCTGGATGAAGGCCGTCAACGCAAAGTAGCCGTTGTATAGCCGTTCCTGAAAGAAGGGATTCGACAGCCAGCGGCCGGTTCTCTCCGATAGGCTGCCTCCCCACAAACCGCGCCCGAAAACGAGCACGCCCACGATAAAAACCGGCAAAAGCCAGACGGCGTATTTTTTATCCAACAAACCTGCCAGATAGGTTAAGAGCAACATAAGAAGAATCGCAGCGGCGCCGCTGCGGGATTTGGCGGTCAGCGCCAGAAAAAGAAGAGTATAGAAGACGATAATCCATCCGTTCGCTTGCCAAGTCTTCTGTTTTTGTTTCGATTCGTAAAGAAAAAAAGGCAATAAAAAAGCGGTGGCGGCGGAATAATAGTTTTCATTTGAGAATCCGCCGTTAACGGGGAAAGGATCGCTGGAAAACTTGGCTAATTGAAAAATAGCGGCAAAGGCGGCCAATATTCCAGCGGCGTAAGCGGCGCACAAGGCCCATGTCAGGCGGTTTGAATGGGAAAGAATCAAGGCGACGCCATAAGCCGCGCCAATATATCCGGCGGAACGAAACGCTTCCTGAATCGCCAATCCGGAATGAAGGCTAAAGAGGCAGGATGAGAAGCCGGATATGGCGATGAGAAGCAGAGGGAGAAAAGATTCGTCGCCTTTTTCGTTGGGACCGGCCGCTTTGCGCAGCATCGCTCCTAGAAGAAACGCCGCCAACGCCCATTCGTTGAGGGGCAGGGATAGGCCGAATCCTTCGATGTTCCATCTTTCAATCCCCGATAACCCTATGAGAACAATTACTCCCGCATAAGGAAAGGCCGCAAAAAACGCCGCCGCAAAAAGGATTATCGATAAAGATAGAATAATGTCGATCATCGTTCCTTCGTAACCATCTTCATATTGTCAACGTGGCGCACTCTGTATTCGGCTGTGTATTTCCATTCGAGCCATTTTGGCGCAACTCACGGCCAATTTAGCTTAGGCTGGACGGATTTTATACAATTTTTTCGTACGAACGCTAGAGTAAATAATAATTTAAAAATATTGATTTCAGCATCTTACGTTATTTTCTATCTTGATTTATCATAATCGTCTACCTTTGGCGCCTGACTTGCATATAATATTCCTCGGAAATTTTTATATTAAAAAAACAATCGTCGTGAATTGGAGAAAGGAGTTTTTGCAATGGCAGTAAAACCGCTCGGTGATAGAGTACTCGTGAAGAGACTTGAAGAAAAGGAAGAAAAAAAGGGAGGAATCATTATTCCCGATACGGCGAAAGAAAAACCTCAGGAAGCAGAAGTGATCGCCGTGGGACCCGGCAAGCGCGGCGAAGATGGAAAATATATCGCCCCAGAAGTCAAAAAAGGGGATAAGGTTCTCATCAGCAAATACGGCGGCACGGATGTCAAGATCGACGGCGTGGAGCATGTGATTGTTCGGGAAGACGACATCCTGGCGATTGTTTCCTAAACGCGGTCGTTAAATCTTTTTTTACAAAAAGGGGCGTTTTTTCCGGTTCGGCGGGAACAGCCCTCACTTACGGGAAAAAGAAAAAATTATTAGGAGGATAAACCGGAAATGGCTGCAAAACAGTTGGTTTTTAATGAAGAAGCGCGCGGCAAAGTATTAAAAGGAGTCGAGAAACTTGCCCGGGCGGTAAAAGTGACGTTGGGTCCGAAAGGCCGAAATGTCGTTTTGGATAAAAAATGGGGTTCCCCCACCGTAACCAAAGACGGCGTTACCGTCGCCAAAGAGATTGAATTGGAAGACAAGTATGAAAATATGGGCGCCCAGATGGTGCGCGAAGTGGCTTCCAAGACCAGCGATGTGGCCGGCGACGGCACGACGACGGCGACGGTGCTGGCGGAATCGATCTATCGCGAAGGCTTGAAATACGTTACGGCGGGCGCCAGCCCCATTTCTGTGCAACGGGGAATCATGACTGCGACGGAAGCCGTTGTGAAAAGCCTCCAGGGACTGAGCCGGAAAGTAAAAGACCGCAGCGAAATCGCCAACGTCGCCACCATTTCCGCCAACGGCGATTCCAGCATTGGCGAAATCATCGCCGACGCGATGGATAAAGTGGGCAAGGATGGCGTCATTACCGTCGAAGAAGCCAAATCTCTCGATACCACCCTCGAAGTCGTGGAAGGGATGCAATTCGATAAGGGCTACCTCTCTCCTTATTTCGCCACGGATGGCCAGACGCTCGAATGCGTTTTGGAAGACGCTTATATCCTGATTAACGAAAAGAAAATCTCCAATATGCGCGAAATGCTTCCCATCCTGGAGAAGATTGCGCAATCCGGCCGTCCGCTGCTCATTATCGCCGAGGATGTCGAAGGCGAAGCGTTGGCGACGTTGGTCGTGAATAAGATTCGCGGCACGTTGAAAGTCTGCGCCGTGAAGGCGCCCGGATTTGGCGACCGCCGCAAAGAGATGCTGAAGGATATCTCCATCCTCACCGGCGGACGTTTGATTACCGAAGATCTCGGCATCAAGTTGGAAAATATCTCCATGGACGACTTGGGAACCGCCAAGCGCATCTCCGTGGATAAAGACAATACCACCATCGTGGAAGGCGCGGGTAAGAAATCCGATATTCAAGGCCGCATCAACCAGATCCGCAACCAGATCGAAGAAACCACTTCTGATTATGATCGCGAAAAACTGCAAGAGCGGTTGGCCAAATTGGCGGGCGGCGTGGCCGTGATTAAAGTCGGCGCCGCGACCGAAACGGAAATGAAGGAAAAGAAAGCCCGCGTCGAAGACGCTCTTCACGCCACCCGCGCTGCGGTGGAAGAAGGCATCGTCCCCGGCGGCGGCGTGGCCTTGATCCGCTCGCAGAAGTGTCTTGACGACCTGAAGATCGACGACGAAGATCAACAAATGGGCGTCACGATCGTGCGCCGCGCGTTGGAAGAGCCTTTACGCCAACTCGCCTTCAATGCGGGAATGGAAGGCTCTATCGTTGTGGAAAAGGTAAAGAACGAAAAGGGCGCCAAGGGACTCAACGTCGCCACAAGCGAATACGAAGACCTGGTCGCCGCCGGCGTCATCGATCCGACCAAGGTGGCTCGCAGCGCGCTGCAGAATGCAGCCAGCATCGCCGGTCTGCTCTTGACCACCGAAGCCTTGATTTGCGAGATTCCCGAAAAGGAACCTGCACATCCGCATCCTGGCGGAGCGCCGGGCATGGGCGGCATGGATTATTAATCCAGGCTAAATCGCCATTAACAGGATATCTATTCTCAAGAAAGGCCGCTCGCAAGGGCGGCCTTTCTCTTTCTTATTGGTTTTTCATCTTGCAGATAATGTATAAATAACGCGATGAGAGAGACATCGCCATTTCTTTTCAATAACCAAACTCTTAACGGCTACCCCCTGCAACAATATTTTTCTATAATCCATTCGCCGGTCGTGGAAGCGCAGCAACGTTTTCCGGCGTATTTTTTGGGGAAGGATTATTGCGGATGTTGAGCGACATAGAGATTGCGCAGAGAGCGCGGATGCAGCCCATCGTCGATATAGCCGCCAAACTGGATTTAACCGAAGACGATATCGATCTGTATGGCAAATATAAGGCGAAAATTCATCTGAACGTCATGGATCGCCTGCGCGACAAACCGGATGGAAAATTGATTCTGATTACGGGCATGACGCCCACTCCGGCGGGCGAAGGCAAAACAGTGACGACAATCGGCTTGACGCAAGCGCTGGCCGCCTTGGGCAAAAAAAGCATCGCCTGCCTCCGCGAGCCGTCGCTTGGCCCCGTCTTCGGCATTAAGGGAGGTGCGGCGGGCGGAGGCTATGCGCAGATTCTGCCCATGGACGAAATCAACCTCCATTTTACCGGCGACATTCACGCCATCACGGCGGCGCACAATCTGCTTTCCGCCATTCTGGACAATCACATCTATCAGGGAAATGAAAAGAACATCGATCCAGGGCGGGTAGTTTGGCCCCGCGTGCTGGATATCGCCGACCGCCAATTGCGGCAGGTCGTCGTCGGTCTGGGCGGTCGTTCCAACGGCTTCCCTCGCGAAACGGAATTCGTCATCACCGTGGCTTCGGAGATTATGGCCATCCTCGCCCTATCGAAAGACCGGGAAGACCTGCGTTGCCGCATCTCCCGCATTCTTATCGCCTATACGCGCGACCGGGAGCCAGTTTTCGCCGAAGACTTGGGGATCGTCGGTTCTTTGATGGTGCTTTTGAAGGACGCCATGAAGCCCAACCTAGTGCAAACGCTGGAGGGCAATCCCGTCCTGGTTCACTGCGGCCCCTTCGCCAATATCGCCCACGGTTGCAACAGCCTTCTCGCCACTCGCATGGCTTTGAGACTGGGACGCTATTGCGTGACGGAAGCTGGATTCGGAACCGACCTGGGCGCGGAAAAATTTTTCGACATCAAATGCCGGACTGACAGCTTGCATCCTTCCGTCGCCGTCATCGTCGCCAGTGTCCGCGCCTTGAAGATGCACGGCGGAATCCCTTTGAACGAGATTTCTCGACCCAATCCGGACGCCGTGTGGCGGGGATGCTGCAACCTGCGCGTGCATGTGGAAAACATCCGCAAATTCGGCGTTCCGCCCGTCGTCGCCGTCAACCGCTTTCCCAGCGATGCGGAGGAGGAGATCGCGTCGGTGATGGAATTTTGCGAAGGAAGCCATGTCCCGGCAGCGATATCGGATGTCTGCGCCAAGGGCGGAAAAGGCGGACTCGAACTGGCGGAAAAAGTAATCAAAACTAGCAAGGAAACGCCCAGCCATTTCAAGCCGTTATACGATTTGAGTCTCTCCCTGAAGGAAAAAATCGCCTGCATCGCCAAGGAAATCTATCGCGCCGACGATGTCGTCTATTCGGCCAAGGCGGAGCGCAACCTCAAACTGATCGAGAAGCACGGCTTCGGCGGGCTGCCGGTTTGCATGGCGAAAACGCAATCGTCGCTTTCGGAAGATAAAACCAAATTCGGCGCCCCAACCGGCTGGTCGCTTCACGTGGAAGATATCGTTCCCCGCGCCGGCGCCGGATTTATCGTCGCCATCACCGGCGATATGATGCTGATGCCCGGTTTGCCCAAAGAACCCAACGCTGTAAAAATTAACCTTCTACCCGATGGCAGTATCGTGAATTTGTTCTAGCAATGGCGATTTTTGCCGGGTGGCAAGGGCAAGGTTGTTTTTGCCCTTGAATTAGCTGCTCGTCACACGCCGCAATTTTAAGAGGGAGACCATAAAGCATGACGACGGAAACCAAAACGTTATCATGGACCAATTTCGTTCGGGAAAATGCGTTCTTGCTTGGCCTGGCTTTGATAAAATTATTCGTCCATTTCGCCGTCAACGCCCGCGACAGCGTCTTTCGCGATGAACTGTATTATATCGCCTGCGGCAAGCATCTGGCGTTCGGCTATGTCGATCATCCTCCCTTCGTCGCCTTGATGGCGGCGTTGTCTCGATGGTTTTTGGGCGATTCGATTTTCGCCTTGCGTCTATCCTCCGCCATCGCAGGAGCCGCGATGGTTTTTATTACTGGCCTATTGGCGCGAGAAATGGGCGGCAAACGCTTCGCGCAGAATCTCGCCGCTCTCTGCGCGCTGTTGGCGCCCATTTATTTGGGGATCGATAGTTTTTTTTCCATGAACGCCTTCGATCAATTGTTCTGGCTGCTAGGCGCGTATCTTCTGGTTTTATTGATTAAGCGGGAATCCCGTGGATTATGGGTGACGTTTGGCGTCGTCATGGGTTTAGGTTTGATGAACAAAATTTCCCTATTGTTTTTTGGATTCGGCTTGTCGATCGGCATTCTCTTGACGCCCAATCGGCGCTGGCTGCTTAAACCTTGGATATGGATTTCGGGAGGAATCGCGTTTCTGATTTTTATACCCCATATTTTATGGCAGATGGCCAATGGCTGGCCGACGTTGGAGTTCATTCGCAACGCCTCTCAATATAAAAACGCCTCCTTATCGCCTTGGGAATTCGTAAAAGCGCAAATCGTATTGGCGCATCCTCTTATGCTCCCGATTTGGTTAGCGGGACTCTTGCGGCTTTTTTTCCATAGAGAAGAGAAGCCGTTTCGCCTTTTAGGATGGATTTATATCGCCGCCATGATCGTATTCATTCTGAATAACGGCAAACCTTACTATTTGGCGCCAGCGTATACTTTCCTCTTTGCGGCGGGCGCCATCGTTTTCGAGAACGGTATCGATGCGCTGCGCAAGCCTTGGCTCAAACCGGTTCTCTGCGCCGTTCTGATAACAGGGGGAGCGCTTACGGCGCCGATGGCTCTGCCCATTCTTCCTTCGGACATGTTCATTCGCTACAACCAAATCCTGGGAATAGAGGCTCCACGCGAGGAAAATCATGAAATGGGCGTCTTGCCGCAATTCTTCGCCGACCGTTACGGGTGGAGGGAAATGACAGAGGCGATAGCGGAGGTCTATAATCGGCTTCCTCCCGATGAACGGCGCGAATGCGCCATTATCGCTGGAAATTATGGCCAGGCGGGAGCCATCGATTATTTCGGTCCTTCTCTCGGCTTGCCCAACGCCGTCTGCGGACATAACAATTATTTTCTATGGGGACCGGGAGATAAGAGCGGCGATATCGCCATCGTCTATGGCCATTCCCGCGAGGACTGCGAAAAATCTTTCGAAAGCGTCGAGCAGGCGGCTATATTTACACATCCCTACGTTATGCCTTACGAGAACAACAAATCAATATTTATATGCCGGAAAATCAAAAAACCTATTCAAGAACTCTGGCCGCAAATAAAGAGATATATTTAGTGCGACGCGATTTTTTCCTGAATATTCTAAGCCTCCTTATTCTGACATCCAAAACGCCGCTTTGGAAAAAAAGACGGGGGGAATATGATAGATAATAACCGACTACTGCTTGATATCGATATTATCTCAAATCAAATAGATCGTTGCTTATGACCAATTCGAATAATACTCAATCCCCCGAAATCTCCATCGTCGTTCCCTGTTACAACGAAGAGGAAAACGTTCTTATCCTTTGGCGCTCGCTGCATGAGGTGATGGACGCTTTGGGACGCGATTACGAGCTTCTTTTCGTCAACGACGGCAGCGCCGATGGTACGGAAGCGGTTTTAACCGGACTGAAAACGCAAGATGCGCGTATGCGCGTCATTCGCTTGAAAAAGAACTCAGGCCTTTCCTCGGCGCTTTTGGCGGGATTTCAATCGGCGCGGGGGGAGTATATCGTAACTTTAGACGCCGACTTGCAGAATGATCCGCAGGACATCCCTCAACTACTGGCCTATTTGCCGGAATACGATATGGCCTTCGGTTGGCGCAAAGACCGCAAGGACAACATCATTCGCGTTCTTTCCACCAAGATCGCCAACGGCGTGCGCAATTATCTTACGCAAGAGAATATTCCCGATATCGCCTGCACGCTGAAAGCTTTCAAGCGTTCCTGCCTGAACTCGATCAAAATGTACAAGGGGATGCACCGCTTCTTGCCGACATTATTCCACATCGAAGGCTATAGGACGATTCAGATTCCCGTCCGCCATCATCATCGCCAATTCGGCCAGGCGAAATACGGCGTATGGAACCGCCTCTTCGTTTCCACCGCCGACTGTTTCGCCGTGCGCTGGATGATCCGGCGGCGCATCCAATTCGAGAAGGAAGAGATCGAATAAACCCAATGCTTTTAGAAATAACAAACATGAGCAAGCTGCGCCGCGGCTTTTGGATTCTTTTCTGGGCGGGTCTCGCCGCGCGGCTGTTGTATGTGACGGCGGGTTTCATCGAGTTGTCGCCGGATGAAGCCTATTACTGGCAATGGTCGCGGCGGCTGGATTGGAGTTATTACAGCAAGGGGCCGTTAGTGGCTTTTCTGATTCGCTTGGGAACGCTAATCGGCGGCGATACGGCGTTCGGCGTCCGATTACCGACAGTGATACTATCCGCGTTGACGCTTTATTTTTCTCTGAGACTCTACGACCGGCTTTTCCCCAAGGACGATCTCGGCGTTTTTTTTATGGCCGTGTTTTACAACACGATTCCCCTTATGTTAGTTGGCAGCATGATCGCGACCATCGATCCCCCTTTGTGCGCCGCCTGGATGGGCGGAACGCTAGCCTTGCATAAAGCGGTGAGGGGCGAGCGTTGGGGTTGGGCGGGATTGGCGTTGGCGCTAGGTTTCGGCATCGCCGCTAAGTATACCATGCTGCTCTTTCTTCCTACCATATTCTTTTATCTTTTATCTTCTTTTGAAAACTGTCTATGGATGAAGCGGCTGAAACCCTATCTCGCCATCGCATGCGGAATGACATTTCTTCTTACAGCCTTGATTTGGAACGAACAGCATCAATGGGTTACTTATCGCCATACGATGGCTTTAGGGCATATCGGCGCAGCGACCCAGTGGCCGAAAAACCTGATCAATTTTCTCGAAATGATGGGAACGCAGGCGGGCGTCATTTCCCCCATTCTCTTCGTTTTGTTGATAATGGGCGTATGGATTCATGGAAGCAAACTATTGCACTTCTTCAGGGATGAGACCTATGATGGATCGGCGTTGATTCTGTCTTCTTGCGCGCCCGTCTTTCTTTTTTATTTTCTGCTCTCTTTCGAGCGGCCGATCAATGCCAATTGGCTGGCGGTCGTTTATCCTCCCGCTATCCTCGCCGGGGCGCAGGTTTGTGCGGAAAAATGGCGGGAAGGGTGGGGAAGAAAGTTATTGCCAGCAGGCGCGGCGCTTGGAGCGATTCTTTGCTTTGGCCTGCTCTTCTCCGATGTCTTTCATTTTCTTAACTTGCCGCAATCGCAAAAATGGGATCCCGCCGCCCGCTTGAAAGGCTGGAAAGATTTTGCTGCTTTAGCGAAGAAGGCCGCCGACGGTTTGCCTCAAGACGTTCCCTATTTCTATTTCGGCGACCGCTATCAGACTTCCAGCGAACTCTCTTTTTATCTTGAAGATCATCCCTGGACTCTTTGCGCTTCCAGCGTTCCGCTTTCCAATCAATACGACGTTTGGGGCGGATCCCGGCAAAAAATCGGCTGGAACGGCGTCTTCGCCATGCGCGACAAACGCGCGGAATCGTTGATCCTGCCCTGGCAAGTGGATAAAGCTTTCGCCCGCGTCGAATCCGCCGGAGAAGCCACCGTGGTACGCTATGGGAAAATCATCCGCTGCGACCGCGTCTGGCGCTGCTTCGATTTCAAAGGATGGCCGATGCAAGTGGAATTGAATCCTTGACGGAGAAGGAAGGCTGATGGGATTGTTCAAAGCGTATTTCAATTATAAAAAGTTGGCTTTATGGGCATTTCATGGCCTGATGATTTCCATCCTTCTCTATTTCGATACCCCCATGTATCGCGGTTTTCAATCCGCCTTGCAATGGATGAATCAGCAATCGTTTATTCTTTATCATGAAATCGTCAAACTGCGCCACTGGCGTTTCTTCAATGAATTCGGCTGCGCTTGGGCGGGGATTTTGATTTGCTATTTTATTTGGGAGTATGATCGGGAAAATCGCAAAAAAATCGTCGTGCTCGCCGTTTCCGCGCTGATTTCCGTTTCGATCTATACGGTTCTCCAAGCAACCGTCGGTAAACTTCGCCCTAGCGTTACCGATGGAGTGGCAACCTACCTGCCGTTTCTTATCGGTTGGCAGTCGGATAACAGTTTGTCGTTCCCTTCGGGACATGCCACGTTTGCGTTTACGCTGGCTTCTTTTTTGGCGCTGCTTTATCCGCGCCGGAAATACTTTTTTCTGCTTATCGCCACCGCCACGGCATTGGCGCGGATCTATTTTCACGCGCATTACTTCTCCGACATATACGCAGGCGGCGTTATAGGCTTCGAAACGACAAATTTCGTCTATTTTTCTTACGAATGGATCACGGCGAAAAAAGGAATCGGCCTCAACGTTTCCGCGCCATAACATCCAAATCGCGAGCTCTTCCAGTTTTTGCCAATAAATTCATGGATTGATAATAAAAAAGGATAAGTTATACTTTTTATTGATCTATTCGATTGATGCCTTTCTTATCGCTGGAACCATCCGCCGCCGCTTTAGAACTCATCATAAGGATAATCGCAGAACCATTCGATTTTACAAGGAGATTTTATGTCCGCAACGATTTCATCGCTGCCGGGTTTTAGCGATTTGGCATTGCCCGAACCTTTGATGAAGGCCCTGAAAGATGTGGGGTACGAAACGCCTTCGCCCATCCAAGCGGCGACGATCCCGCCTCTTCTGGCAGGGAAAGACGTGCTGGGACAAGCTCAAACCGGAACCGGGAAGACCGCCGCCTTTGCGCTGCCCATCTTATCGCGCATCGATCTGAAGCGGATGGAACCGCAAGCGCTGGTGCTTACGCCTACGCGGGAATTGGCGATTCAAGTCGCCGAGGCTTTCCAGCGCTACGCCGCTCACTTGAAAGGATTTCACGTCTTGCCCATTTACGGAGGACAGGATTTCAGCGGCCAATTGCGTCAATTGAAGCGGGGCGTCCACGCCGTAGTAGGAACGCCGGGTCGGGTGATGGACCACATGCGCCGCGCCACGCTTAACCTCGATGCGCTGAGATGCCTGGTGCTCGACGAAGCGGACGAGATGTTGCGCATGGGATTCATCGAGGATGTGGAGTGGGTGTTGGAACAGACGCCGCCGCAACGCCAGGTGGCGCTATTTTCCGCCACCATGCCGGAGACGATCCGCCGCATCGCCAAACGTTATCTGCGAGATCCCGAAGAAGTAACCATCAAAGTGCGGACGGTTACGGCGGAAACCATTCGCCAACGCTATTGGATGGTGAGCGGACTGCATAAACTCGACGCCCTGACGCGGATTTTGGAAGCGGAATCTTTTGACGGCATGATCGTATTCGTGCGCACCAAAACGGCGACGGAAGAACTGTCGGAAAAACTGGAAGCGCGCGGCTTCGCCTCGGCGCCGCTCAACGGCGATATCCAACAGAAGCAGCGCGAACGCACGGTGGAGAGATTTAAAGCGGGAAAGCTCGATATCCTGGTCGCCACGGACGTAGCGGCGCGGGGACTTGACGTAGACCGGGTCAGCCATGTCGTCAATTACGATATCCCCAACGACGCCGAATCGTACGTCAACCGCATAGGCCGCACTGGCCGGGCGGGACGCAGCGGCGAAGCGATTCTATTCGTCGCCCCGCGCGAAAGGCAGATGCTGCACGCCATCGAAAAATCGACGAAACAGAATATCGAGATGATGGCGCTGCCCACGACGGAAATTATCAACAACAAGCGCATCGCCAACTTTAAACAACGGATCACCGATACGCTGGCCGTCAACGAGATCGGATTGTTTTATCAAATCGTCGAACAATACCGCCAAGAGCATAATACTCCTCCGCTGGAGATCGCTGCTGCTTTGGCAAAAATTGCGCAAGGCGGCAAAGACCTGTTGCTGCCCAACGAACCGAAGCCGCCTAAACCCGAACCGGAAGAGGCGCTGCCAAGGAAAAGAACATCCTCCAAACGCGGCAAAACCAACTCCGCCATGGAAAAAGGAATGACGCGCTACCGCGTCGAAGTAGGACGCCGCGACGGCGTAAAGCCGGGCAATCTCGTCGGTGCGATTACCAATGAATTGGGTTTGGAAGGTAAAAATATCGGACGGATCGATATCTATGACGATTTCTGCGTCATCGATTTGCCCGACGATCTCCCGCTGGATATTCTGCAGTCGCTTAAAAAAATTTGGGTGGCCGGCAAACCTTTAAAAATATCGAAATATAGCGGCGCTCCCAAATCGGAGCCAGCGACGAAAAAATATAAATATATTTCAAAGACCGCAAAGAATCGGGGGAGTCGTTTTCCCAAAAAAAGCAAAAAGAAATAAACACTTTTTTGCGGCGCCGTTCTCTCACGGTTCGATTGTCGTTCCCAGAACTTGGAGAAATTTCGCCAGCCAATCTGGATGGGCGGGCCAGGCGGGAGCGGTAACGAGATTGCCGTCTACATGCGCTTTGTCGATAGGAACGTCTACCCATAGGCCGCCTGCAAGGACGGCTTCCGGCTTGACGGCGGGATAGGCTGTGCATGATTTCCCTTGCAACGCGCCTGCCGCCGCGAGCAGTTGCGCTCCGTGGCAAATGGCGGCGATGGGCTTTTGGGCGTCGGCGAAATGGCGCACGGCGGCGAGAACGGCGGGATTGAGGCGAAGGTATTCGGGCGCGCGTCCGCCGGGGATGACCAAGGCGTCGTACTCTTCTGCCTTGATCTCGTTGAAAGTTGCGTTCAACGCGAAATTATGGCCGCGTTTTTCGCTGTACGTTTGATCGCCTTCGAAATCGTGCACGGCGGTGCGAACCGTCTCGCCGCTTCTTTTGCTCGGACAGGCGGCATGAACGAGATGCCCGACCATCGTCAAGGCCTGATAGGGAACTATAACCTCATAATCTTCCACAAAATCGCCAACCAGCATGAGTATTTTTTTGACGCTCATGTTTTTTTCCTTTTATTACCCATGTCCGAAAAATTCGTCGCTTTGAAAATTCCTCTCCCAAGATTGGGAGAGGTTAGGTGAGGGTTGATAGTATTAGACTTATTTTCCCCTCACCCTCGCCCTCTCCCAAAGGGCGAAGGAATTTATAAGCAACAATCCTAACGCAGAATGGTATTATACACTCTCGACTGATTATATTACGCTGATTACTCGTCCTCTTTCCGCGCCGTTTTTCTCTTTTTCCGCCGCCTTGCCGATCGCTTCGATCAGCGCCTGGGGATTGCGCATGTGCTGCGCCGCTTCTTCGCGGGCGATGATTCCCCGCTGGTAAAGGCGAATCAGCGAAGCGTCCATCGTCATCATGCCATCCTTCGCTCCCGTTTCGATGACGCTGTAAAGTTGATGCGTTTTTTGTTCGCGAACAAGGGCCGAGCAGGCATGGTTGTTGCGAAGTATTTCCACAGCCAATACCCGTCCGTTGCCGGAGGCTTTGGGGAGAAGGCGCTGCGAGATAACGGCCAGCAGCGTCAAAGATAATTGCACCCGCACCTGTTGTTGTTGGCGTTCGGGGAAAACGTCAATAATGCGGTCGATGGTTTGGACGGCGTCGTTGGTGTGCAGCGTAGCCAAAACCATGTGCCCGGTTTCCGCCGCCGTGAGAGCCGCGCCGATGGTCTCCCAGTCGCGCATTTCGCCGACGAGGATGACGTCGGGATCTTGGCGCAGGACGTATTTCAAGGCGGACGTGAAAGAATGGGTATCGCCGCCCAGCTCGCGTTGATCGATGACGCTGTTTTTATGTTGGTGGACGTATTCGATTGGATCTTCGATGGATACGATATGGCAACGCTTGTTCGAATTGATCAAGTCGATCATAGAGGCGAGCGTCGTCGATTTTCCATGCCCCGTCGGTCCCGTAACCAGGATCAGGCCTTGAGGCAGCAAGGCGAGGTCGTAGACTACTGGCGGCAATCCCAGGCTTTTCAGTTTGGGAATTTCACGGGGAATGGGACGAAAAGCGGCGCCCACGCTTCCTTTCTGATAATAAACATTGACGCGGAAGCGGTGTTCGGTTCCTACGCCCAGCGAAAAATCCAATTCTTTATCCTCTTCGAAATCCAACCGCTGTTTTTCGTTTAAAAGCGTAAAAACCAACCGCTTCACTTCATCGGGAGAAAGAGAGGGATAATCCGTATGCCGCAGTTCTCCATGAACGCGAATGATCGGAGGAACTCCCGCCGTTAAGAGCAAATCCGACGCCCCTTCCTCCGCCGTGATGCGAAACAAATCGGTAATTTCCATACCCGTCTATCCTTTTCTCAAATCGCAAAATGAATCGATAGTAAGAGTATAACATTGTTCTCGAAAAATGAACATAAACAAAAGCGGCCTTTTAAAAGGCCTCACGTGCGAATCAGAAGAAAATTGTTTTGAGGATGGTTATTGATGCAGAAGAACCGACATTCCCATTAGCGGCCAGACGAACAATCCGAACGCTGCTCGTAAAACATAAGCTTTAAGATGGCGGGAATGCCTAACAAGGATGAATTTGCCGGAGGAGGAGTGCTTACTTAAGTAGGCGAAAGCGTTGGGCGATTAGCGTCTACAAGTAGCAAAAGGCATTCCCGCCCTCATTAATAACATATATAGTATAATCTGCGAGCAAAGTCAATCAATCGTTCGCCGTTTCAGGAAAATAAGTTAATGGATGGCTAAGGATGCAGGAGGACGGACATTCCCATTAGCGGCCAGATGAACAATACAAACGCCGCCAACAAGATCATTAGCATTAGGCTGGCGGGAATGCCTGCAAGGAAGAACTCGCCGGAGGAGAATTGCTTACTTTCGTACGCGATGGCGTTGGGCGCGGCGCCTACTAGAAGCATAAACGGCATTCCCGCCGCAGCTAATGATGCAAACAGTATAACATCGGGTGCGACGCCAAGATAGGGGGCTATCGCTAAAGCCACCGGCAAAGATATGGCGATGGCGGCGACGTTCATGATGAAGTTGGTCATAATCAAAACGAATAAAGCGATCCCCATGACGAAGACGAACCAGTTGGCTTTGTTGAACATCGCCAACCAGTTGACGGCGAGCCATTTGGCAGCGCCCGTGTTCCAAAGGCAATAGCCGATGCTCATGGCGCCGCCGAAGAGCAGAATGATGTTCCAAGGGATTTGCTCTAGATCTTCGACGGTTAATATTTTAAAGAGGAAAAATAAAACTGTGGATGTGAGGATAATGGCGGTTTTGTCTAACGGTTGCAGAAAAGCGAAAAAAGAGCGCATACTCATCACGCTCACAGCCCCGATGACAATGACGAACGTCAGGATTTCCCGGTTGGAAACAGGTCCCAATCGGGAATGCAGCGATTTCGCCCTTTCGCGCAGGCCGGGGATGGTTTTCTTTTCCGGTTTGAAGAAAATCATGAAGAAAAGCCAGATCAACAGCACCATCGACCACCCTAAAGGCAGCATGTAATACGTAAGTTCGAAGAAAGTGATTTCCCGCTGGGTAAAATCCTTAAAGAAACTGATAGCTACGGCGCCGCGCGCAGCGCCGAGCAATGTAACCACGCTGCCTGCTCCCGCGGTGAAGGCCATGCCAATGAAAAGCCCTTTGCCGAATTTGGTGGGCTTATCGCTCTCTTCGTATAAGGCGTAGATCGCCATTAGGAGGGGGTAAACGGTGGCCGCCACGGCGGTATGAGCCATAATCAGAGTCAGGGAGGCGGTTAACAGGAAGCAGCCCAGATAAATCATGCTGGTGCGTTCGCCGACTAAAACCAGCATTTTATAAGCCAACCGTTTTGTCAGGCCGGACTTGGTAAAAACGAGTCCGATAACAATAGAGGCGAAGATGAACATGACCGACGGATCCATGAAATCGTGAAAGGCGTCTTTGGCGTCGCGGATCAGAAATAATGCCTGAATCACTCCAATGGCGAGACTGGTGGCGCCGATGGGGATAACCTCGAAAACCCACCATGTCGCCGTCAACAGGAAAAGAGCCAGAGCGCCTTTCCCTTCGCGGGTGAGGACGAAACGCTCTCCTTTCGGATCTACGGCGTCGGTCCAGGGACCGGAAAAGTATACGATGGAAAAAAAGAAAACTCCCAGGAAAATAAAAAAGATACGCTTCCAATCGACGTAACGAACCGTTTGACTCAGGTATGTAATAGAGGGACTCGGTTGGCTTGGCGTTTTGGCAGGTGCGTTCATGTAATGCGTTTCTCCCCAGAAGAAAATGGATTTGAGCCCATATTCATCAATGCCGCGCCCCTGGTTAGACCTTACCGGAGGCGCGGCGCCTGTTGGATAAAATCAATCTCAAGCCGGAATTTTTTTGTAATTCCTATCGCCATTCTCAAAACATATTAAAATCAGTTGCATCCCATTTCATGGAAACCGCCCGATTATTTGCTATTTGGCGGTTGAATAAAATAACATTTTCTTGGCGCCGAAGGCGTGGATAAACGTTCGCTCCTCCGGCGATTTACAACGCTTCGCTCACTAAAATTCGCGTGATCTCGTTATACACTTCCACGGAGCGGATGACGCCCACAACCGTTTTTTCCTTCAGGACGGGGAGAAGGCTTAAATTATTGACGACCATCTTGTTGATAACCGTCAAGATATGATCTTCGTAATCGACGGTTTCCACAACTGGCAGCATCACGTCGCTCACCGGCCGTTCCGCCCGATCTTTGAAGCTTTTAAGAATTTTATCGTAAGAGAATTCGGCTAAGTTGGAATCGAGTTCAATATCGAATACTTTTTTACTATAGGTAAACGACTTCTGCGTCAAAAATTGCGGTTCGAGTCCCCGAAGAATATCGCGGCGGCGCACCATGCCATGCAGTTGCCCGTCCAAATCGAATACCAGAACCACGCGGGGCAGAGAAGTATGTCCGAGAAATTCGATTTTGGATTTGGCCATTACGTCCATGACTTGGAGCAATGAGAACCAGCAGGGGACGTGGGGATATTTATCTAAAGGGATCATGAAATCCTTGACTCGTTTGCTTTCCATGGGTCTAATCCTTTCGCGGCGCCAATGGGATTACCAGCCTTTTACGCCCATGATTTTATTGATTTTTTCTTCGATCGCCTGTTCGAACAAGAGTTCTTTTTGCGATTTCGCCTCGCTGATTTTCGCTAAAAGCTCTTGCAGATCGGCCGGTTTTTCCAAATAATCTTTCGCGCCTTGCTTCATGGCTTCGACGCCGCTTTTCACGTCGCCGTGGCCCGTGAGCATGATGACGTGCAAATGGGGACATTCCTCGCGCAATTTTTTCAACGTTGCTAGGCCGTCCATTTCCGGCATCCAATAGTCCAGGATCGCGATATCGAAATCCATTTCCCGCGCTTTTTGCAGCGCCGTTCGTCCATTGGCGGCGCATTCCACCGACAAACCTCGGGCGATTAGGCGCTGGGATAGGACATTCGTAAAATCCTCTTCGTCATCCACCAACAAAACTTTCGCGAGCGTCATCGTAAACACCTCGTAGGGATTAGGCCGGAATCCGGCGTACGTTTCCTATTGTCCTCGCTTTTCTACCGACAGGGCAATGGGAAAAGAAAGAACCAACGGGAAATTGATGGCCGTACCCAGTTCCCAAAATAAAGTTCCATTCAAACGTCGCATATCTGCTGACAATTCGCTCTTCATTTTAAGGACGTCTCCGTTTTCTTTCCAGGCGGCTGCGGTTATGCTGATTTCCGCTAGATTCTCTAGGCGGCGACTGGCTATCGAAACGGTTCCTCCGCCAGCCAATGCGGAGCTGGCCAGCTCGAACCCGGCAAACGCCAACCGTTGAATCTCGAAGCGGACGCCAGTTATCATGATCGGTTCCTGGCAAAGCATCGTTTCAAAGCGGACGCCTTTGAGCGCGGCGCGGCGTTGAGCCATGGCTGCCATATCGGCGATGACGACGTGCAAATCGAATTCGGAAATCGGATCGTCTACGCTGTGGGCGAAGCGGTTCATTCTTTTAACGATTTCCTCGCCTCGGCGGATTTGTTTTTGAATGCCCTCGGCGGCTTGGCCTAATCGTTCCAGCCCGTTATCGTCTCCTTGTTTGAGACCGTAAAGAAGATCGTTTACAAGTCCGGCCAATTCGTTGACGATGGCGAGCACGTTGTTCATTTCGTGCGATACGCTGGCGGTTACGCGGCCGAAAAAAGCGAGTCCTTTATCCTCCCTCATTTCGTTCATGATGGTTTTCCCAAGGCCTGCTTCATTTTTTTTATCAAGTCGTCGATTTGAACCGGCTTCACCAAATAGTCGAAGGCGCCTTCCCGAATTCCCTCTTTGCTCTCTTCGATGGAACCGCGTCCCGTTTGCAGAATGATCTTGATTTGAGGATTGGTTTTTTTTATCGCCCGCATCAATTCGATTCCGCTCATTCCCGGCATTTTCACGTCGAGAACGACGACATCGAATTTCTTTTCCGCCAGGATTTTCAAGGCGTCCCCGGAACTCGTCGCGGCGGCGGCGTCGCAGCCTCGGATCACTAGGCGTTCCGCCAGCGTATAGACCAACTCCGCTTCGTCATCGACGAGTAAAACGCTGAAATGTTCCATAATTTCTCATCCGCTAATAGATTTATCGATCGGCAGGGTTACGGTGAACGTCGTCCCCTCGCCCGCCTTGCTTTGCACGCCGATGCGGCCGCCCAGTTTTTGCACGATGCCATATGTGATGGAGAGGCCGAGGCCGGTTCCGTAACTTTTTTTCGTTGTGAAGAATGGCTCGAAGATATGCTGAATGTATTCTTCGGGGATGCCGCAGCCGTTGTCGGCTATGTCGATGGAAACAAACGAATCGTTTTCCTTTTTCAGTTCGATATCGATGCGGCCTCCTTCTTCCACGGCGGCGAAGGCATTATTGACGATATTAAGGAAGACTTGCTGCAATTGGCTGCGGTCGCTTTGGATCAAAGGAATCTCGTTCAACTCGCGGATGGAGATGCGCAAATTGCGGTAACTGGCTTCCTTTTCCAAAAAACCGAGAACTTCCGCGATAAGGTTGGCGAGATTTACCGTTTCCAGGCTTAAGTCCATGTGTTTGGCGAACCCTAAGAGGCGATGGGTGATAGTCCGGCAGCGCTCCACGGAATGAAGGATGGATTCGGCGAAAGCCTCGAGGCGTTCTTTATGGGGAAAGATGCCGGACAGCGTCAGCAGGTCTTTCATCAAACCCGCTTTCTCGTTGATGATAGCCAGAGGATTGTTGATTTCGTGGGCGACGCCCGACGCCAGGCGTCCGATGGAGGCCATTTTGTTGGTGTATTCCATCTCATGGAAAAGAGCGGCGCGTTTCTGGTCGGCTTCCCGTACGCGGGAGACGAGATACGTCGCCGTAGCGACGATCAAGATCAGTATGACGATTACGCTCAGGATCAAGAACAAGAACAGTTCGCGCCGCAGGGCGAACCAACTCTTGTTCAATTCGGATGAATCCGTAACGACCATGAAGATGAATGGCGATTGCTGGATATAGGAATAGGCCAAAAAATAAGGATGGCCGTTCTCGCCAGCTTGTTCGACGACTTCGCTGGAGTCGGAATAGGGCGGAACGGGAATGGCGCACTTTTGCATTACGTTGCCGTGATTGACGGATGGAGTCTGCATAAAGCCTTTTTGGTTGATGAGAAAAGCGTCGCTGGACGGCTTCAAGGACAATGAGTGAATGCGTTGATTCAACATTTCCATATCGATCGTGGCCCGCAAGACGAAGAAATTATGCTGGATTTCTTCCGATTTGACGGCGATGACGAAATGGGGGAAATTGCGGTAGCCCGTAAACATGTCGCTGACGTAAGCGCCGCGCAGATTCACTTCGTGAAACCAATCCTGATCGGCGTAATTCCTGTCCAATAACTCATAGGGGCCTTCGTAGGAGATTTGCCTGCCTTTAGAGTCGATGACTCCCAAATCGATGAATCCGCCGAAGGAGCGCTTGAGATTCTGCAAGGTGGCCGCCAACTTTTGGGGATCGGTCAATTCGGATATCGTTTTTTCCTGAACGAGGAAATTGAGAGCGAAGCGCCGTTCCTCCAAGAGAAATTCCAAGCCCCGCTTCATGATGGCCGTTTGCTGGGATAACGGCTGAATTGTTTCGTGACGCAATGCGCGGCGGTATTGCGAGTAGTTGACGGCTGTCATAACGATGAGCGGCAGCAGGCAGAAGGTAGATAGCAAAAACACGGAATTTTTCCATAATCGGCGATAACGGATCAGCTCGTTCTCGCCGTTCGCGCCTTCTCCCCACCAACAAGGAGCCGCTTTGTAATAAATCTTTTTGAGAAAATTCATTTAGGGATTCGCGGATTCATTTCCACGCTGGTATTCGTTTTCCAGCCGCTTTTGGATTTTTTCGTAAGCCTGCTTCATGGTTTGAGCCAATTTGTCGATATCCACTGGCTTTTGGAGATAAGCGAAGGCGCCCAACTCTCGCGTCAGTTCCTCGTCCTTGGCCGAACCATGTCCCGTCAGGATGATGACTTCAATGTTGGGATGATCTTTTTTCAATTGGCGGAGAACGTCCACACCATGAATGCCCGGCATCATCAAATCCAGCACCACCACGTCAGGCTCGTCGTTCTTGACCAGAGATAGCGCTTCTTCTCCGTTATAGACGACCTGCGAAGGAATGTTTCTCATGCGCAGCCGTTCCGACAAGGTCAAGACGAATTCCTTTTCGTCGTCGACGAGCAAAACTTGGGAAGGAACCTCGAAATCGAGCGAGGAGATGCGCGAACGATGGAAATGCGGCCCTACTCTCGCCTCGGCTTTTTGGACGCCGGAGACAGCGGCGGCGATCCCTTCCAATTTCTTTTTCAAGCGTTCCAATCGCCAGGTGAATTTATTGATGAGAATGGAAACGGCGCCGTAATCGCAATAGACCTCCATCTCGTAGCCTTTTTTCAACAAGGCGATTTGGACGCGGGCGGCGATGGCGAAATCCTCGACGGCTTGCCTAGAAGCGGGCGTCGTTTTTAAAGTATCTTTTTGAGCGTTTTCTTCGATGAGTTGAACGGCTTCTTCGATGGACATCGAGTGAATGGGAATCTTTATATCGTAGAGCTTTTGATCCCAAGGACCGATATCGAAGAGAAATTGCGTCCACTGGCATTGCCGTTCGTCGTCTTTTTCGATCTTTTGCGCCGCCTGCTTTTCCGTCAATTTATCCGCTTCCATCGCTTGCCGGATGCGGTATTCGCGATCCGCCACGATGCAAATGCGCAGGATATGATTGAGGGTTTTGGGAAGGAGATGGCCTGCGAATCCGTGATAGACGAAGTTGTCTTTCTTCAAACGCTCGGCGAATGCCGATCGAATATAGGCGATGTTCTGTTCTTTTTCGCGGGTGACGTTGTTGAGAAGCGGCGGGGGATCGTGCATAGCGCGGGATAATTTTTCCAAAGGCGAATCGAAAAGCCTGGAAGCCTCCTCCAGGATTTCCGAACCGATGAAATCGTATCCCATAAGTCCGGCGGTTCGTTTCGCGATTTCTTCTCCGTGGCAATGCGAGGCGCTAAAGAGAGTGATAACGGACATAGATTTTCTCCCAGCGTTTCCGCTGGATCCCGGATAGAATAATAATAATGGCCGGCTCGGCGCCGACATGGAAAAGCGTTCTGGGCGTCATTCGCGTAACGCTAATATCGAGAAAAGCCATTCGATTCAATCGCATATCAAAACAACAAATCATCCCATTCTTATTTGAAGAGAGGAGGTTTCTTATGAAGAATTCCGCTCGATGGAAGGAAGCATAGCATATCCAAGCCGCGAAATTCAACTCACGCCGATGATTTGCGCAGGAGAATCCCGCCCGATGTAGGCGGGCTATATCAGGCAGAAACTAATATTCAAAGACATTTGATTTTGAACGTTGCATTGTTGAATAAGCCCCCTCACCCTAATCCTCTCCCGGAGGGCGAGGGGACAATTTCAAATGTCATAGAGTACTAAGGCGTTTAAGAAATTATTGGTGGGGCTTGCTTCGCTCGACCCGCCCTATGTTTTTCGAAGTGTTTCAGAAGAGAGAATGATGGAATGGCATTTCATCTCAAAGGGTTTCGTCTAAAACTTGCCTTATTTTGAGGGAGAAATCGCTAAGGCGGTAGGGTTTAGAGACGATTTCCGCGGCGCCGAAACGGAGCAGATCTTCCGCCTGGCCGGCTTCGGAATAACCGCTGCTGATAATCACCTTCGCGTCCGGCGCATCGTTTTTAATCGCCGCTAAAACTTCGCGTCCCGACATTTCCGGCATGGAAAGATCGAGGATCGTCAGATGAATGCGGTTTTTGTTTCTTAAAAAAAGGTTCAATCCCTCCTTGCCGTCCGCCGCCAACAAAACTGTATAACCAAGATTTTCGAGGGATTCCTTGGCGATATTTCGAATCATTTCTTCGTCGTCGACGAGCAGAATGGTTTCGAATCCAGCGGGGGCGGGCGGCTCCTCTTCAATATCTTTGGTTAGATTGACGTCTTCCTGAACAGGAAGATAAATTTTAAAACGCGTCCCCTCGCCGGGTTGGCTTTCCAATTCGATCCACCCGTTATGTTGTTTTACGATTCCGTAAGCGCTCGCTAAGCCAAGGCCGGTTCCCTTGCCGACTTCCTTTGTGGTAAAAAAGGGATCGAAGGCTCGTTGTTGCGTTGTTTCGTCCATCCCGATTCCATTATCGTATACGCCAAGGACGATATATCGGCCGAGCCGTGCGAAAGGATGGGTTTGACAGTAGTCTCGATCAACGATCGCCGCGCTGGTTTCCAGGACGATTTCGTAATGGTTATCCATCCTCGGGAGCGTCTCCTGGTTGTGTATGGCGTCCTGAATGGCGTCGCGGGCGTTGACGCAAAGGTTCATCGCCGCCGATTGGATTTGGCCGTAGTCTGCAAGAATCGTCGGAAGATTTTCTTCTAGCCGCATAACGATTTGAATGCGCCGGTCGAACGTTTCGCCGATAAGGCGGCATATTTCTCGGACGACTTCGTTCAAATGGATTGGCTGCAAGGCGATATCGCTTTTACGGCTGAAGGCGAGGAGTTGTTTCACCAGCGAGGCGGCTCGATCCGCCGCCATTTTAGCGTCGACGAGATGCTTATCGATCCGTTCTGGAAATTTCATTTGCGCCAGACAGATATTGCCGATGATCCCGGTCAAGAGATTGTTGAAATCATGGGCCACGCCTCCGGCCAATTGGCCAACCGCTTCCATTTTGAGAGATTGCCGCAATTGTTCTTCCAGCTTTTTCAACTCCGTGATGTTGCGGGCTACGCCGATTAAGTTGACGATTTCTCCTTTTTCATTATGAATAACGCTGGTTTGCAAGGAGATGAAGACGTCGTCTTCATCTTCCATACGAAAAATAATCTCGCCTTTCCATTGGCCTTTTCTCGTCGCTTCCATAATTTCTTGGGGAGTAGCGCCTATGAGGTACGGTCCGAATATTTCCGAAACGCTTTTTCCGATTAAATCGCCAGGAGTGAATTCAAGATCGTTTTCGACGGAAGGACTGAGGTAGGCGATTCGTCCTTGGGGATCGGCTACGACAACCCATTCGTTCATGTTTTCTAGGATGGCGGCTTGGAATCTCAGTTTTTCTTCGCTTTTTCTCCTCTCTGTTATATCGCTGAATATTCCTAAAACGCCTGTGATTTTCCCTTCGGCGTCTCTAACCGGCGTTTTGAACATTTCCACCCATCGATCGCCGAGAACGGAATGGCGCTTGACGATTTCCAATGGTTGGCCCGAATTAAGAACCTGTTTATCGCTGTTATGAAATTGCTCGCCGTAAGGGGAGGGAAACAATTCCAGGCTGGTCTTTCCCACAATCTCTTCCAGGCGAAAACCGTAGATTTCGCAATAACTTTTATTGGCGGAAATAGTACGGAGTTCGCGATCCAGAAGATAGATGCACAAAGGCGCATTATCGACGAGGGTGCGGTAAAGCAATTCCCGCCGCGCCAATTCATTTTCCGCGCGCTTTCGTTCCGTAATGTCGCGGACGAGAGCGAGGTAAAATCGATCGCTTCCCGATTCGAAAAGGCCGACGCGAGCTTCTATGGGAAATCGGCTTCCGTCCTTACGTTGAAAAATCCCTGGAACGGTTACGGGAGCGTCGGGCGTCAGTTCCCGCATGACGGCGCTTTTGATTTGAAAAGGAACGCTGATTTCCAAATCATTGAGGGTGAGAGACAATAACTCTTCGCGGGCGTATCCCAAGGACTCGCAGGCGTAACGGTTGGCGTCGATAATCCTTCCATCTTCGTCATTGACGATGATGAATTCGGCCGCTTGATCCACCAAATTACGAAATCGTTCTTCGCTATGTTTCAGTTCCGAAGTCCGAACTTCAAGATTTTCTTGCAATCTCGCGGCGTATTGCGCGATTTTTCGCCTAGCCCAAAGAGAGTAGACGGCGAGGAACGAAATGAGGCTGAAACCGATAACGAAGAACGCTTGAATCGAGGCGTATCCAAAGAGGCTGTTGGGCCTAACGTAGAAAGAATGCTGGACCGGCGAATCTTCTATATCCAAGCCTTCGTCTCGAGCGCGAATGTAGATAGTCCGCCGTCCAGAACGAAAGCCGCTTATGGAGATAGTTCTGTTTTGAGCCTCTTGATATAGACTCCATTCCCCCTCGTCGATTCGCCAGGAGAAATGAAAATTTCTGTCGGATAAATGGGGAGAGTAGCGTTCGATGCCATATAGTTTGACATCGATGGCTTCTCCTTCCAAGATTTCATCGGGAACGTTGACAATAACGGTTTTCGGCTTGATTTCGTCGGGATGGTAACGCAGCGTCGATTGTTCCGTTTGAATCCAAATATCGCCCCGTTGGTCTATAAAAGCGTCATGGACTTCGGCGGCGTTCGGAATCGTGAGTTGGATAGGAATATGGTTGGTCTTTTCCGATGCGATGAAGAGGCGGCGATAGCCGCCGAATAGAATCGTTCCCTCCTCGTTGATTTTGCCGAATCGCCGAGCATCGACTGCGTAATAGTCCCATTTTTGAGTGAGCTTGTTCAAGCGCGTTATAACGCCATAGTCAGCATAAGGGCTGTAATAGCCGAACCAAACGTCGTCCCGGCGATTGTCTTCGAACATCGAGAAGACGTTTTTGCCTGGAATCCCAACTATCGGCATCCATTCTTTTTTTCCTTCCGGTCCGACATAAGAATAAACGCCGGTTTCGCCATAAAACCACAATTCTCTTTTTCGATTGACAAAAAAGGTGATGCGGCCGGCGTTCGCCACTAAATCGTCGAGCCGTTGTTTTTGCGCCATCTCTTGATTGATGTAATATAGTTCGAACTTTTTTTCTTTCTCCAGCAGATACCACATGCCTTGAATGGGATCGGAAGCGCTTTGAACGATGCGGCCCGACTGCAATTCCGGCAGGATTAGCGGATTCCAATTTTTCCCATCGAAAACGGAAAGAGCTTGATTTCCATTCTTATCAAGGCCGTTAAACCAGATTTTCCCCTGTGAATCTTTATTGAATCCTTGGGGCTGGGCCAATCCCGTTTCGTCCAATCCATAATCGACGATCTCATCACCGGCGAAACGGGCGATGACTTTCTCTTTCCAACCCCAGACGTCATTGTCCCTTCCGAGGGCGATGTTATCGAAAACGGCGGAACAGGTTTTCCATTGGCGGCCCCCGTCATAACGGACGATTCCCTCTTCTCCGGCGAACCACACGCGGCCTTGTCGATCTACGCAGCGCGGGGGCGGAAGGTTTTCGTATTCCCGCCACTCGCTCCCCTCTCGCATCCAACGCATGATGCAAGCGTATCCTACGGCCCATAACGAACCGTCCGGAGCTTCTCGGCAGAATTCGATATTCCCGATGGGATTCAGGATATTTCCCGAAAACGCCGTAAAATTCCAACCGTTCCATTGTAGAAAGGCGCGGAGGTTCGTTTCCGTATCCTGACATGAAATAAGCAGACCATCGCGCGTGGAACAGATTTTGTTCGGTTTGGGGAACAAATTGTCGAAGCGGATCCATTGGCCGTTTTTTAATAGATAATGCGCCTTGGCGGTTGTAGCGAGAACGCCCCATTGAGGCGATTCCGCAATGCACCAGAAAAAATCGTTGGCGCCGGGCAGGTTTTCCATTTCCAATGGATTGATCCAGCGTCCGTTCATCCATTGGGCCAAGCCTTTGGAAGTCAATACGAACTGACGGTTTTGCGAATCGCGAAAATAATCGACGATATAATCGCTGGGCAAGCCGTCTTTTTCCCCGTAGATTTTCCATTCGCCGTTTCGATAGGAAAAGAGGCCTCCCGCCGCATTTTCTTGGGGCCAACGGTCGCAACAGAACCATAGGGCGCCATCCTTGTCTTCAACGATCCGGCGTACGCTGGTTTTGGCTAGTCCCGTTTGAGAATCGAAAGATTGAAAGGTTGCGCCGTCGTATACGCCTGCGCCTCGATCCGTTCCTACCCATAATCTTCCATCGCTGGCGGACAGTACGCATCGGACGAATCGAGTCGGCAAACCTTCCGATTCCGTATAACGCCGCCATACGTATCCGTCATATTGATAGAGACCTTCTTCCGTGGCGAACCAAACATTCCCCAAGCGGTCGAAATCGAAATGGAAAATGAGTTTGTAATGAAGGGCAGCGTCTTCAATATAAGATTGCATTTTCCAGGGTTGGTCTAGTTTTTCGATAGGAGGTTCGATTGATCGCCATGCCGCGGCGGGAAGATTTTGGGAATGAGCCGACGATTGGATGAACAAAAAAACGTATTGGAACCACAAAAAATTCATCCACCATTTATGAAACGCGTTCATGAAGAAGTCCTTGCGATCGATGGCCTGATGGAATTTGTCGTGATCCTTACTTTCCCATAGCTAAAGAACATCGCGTCAACGGTATATATTCATTTTATCCTTTAATAGCATCTGTTCAAAATTATTTTGGCGGCGTTTCAATCAAAAATTAGAGTAACGTATAAGCCGCTCGCTTCCGAATTCGCCGATCCGAAGTTTTTCAGATGGATAAAGTAAGAAAAGCCTTACGATAATTTAGTTCTCGAAGGTCGCATTAAAGTATAAAGGTCGGCGCTTGGTTCAGGCTAAGGCGGCGGCTAATTCCATTTGGGGACAGAGTTCCCGCACGACGTCGGCGGCGGAATAGGATAAATTGCCATTTTTCAGAAAACGAGCCACCAGCGAGAGATCCTTGCCGGAGGTGATGAGCGGTTTTTCCACATAGCCCGAACGCTGCGTCTGGCATAAACCGATATTCGACAGCAGGGAATTGCAAAGACACTTGCGTCCCTCCGTATCGCTCGCCTCTCCTCCTTTGCGCGCATAATCTTCCTTCGGTTCGGAGGGACAACGGTATTTCACGCGGTTATCTTCGTCTTTGTAGGGCGTGCGCAAATAACCCAGATCGCAAATGCGGACTCTTTCTTCGTAGTCATCCTTATCGGATAGCGTGCCTTCGAGATTCAGCACTTTAAAAGGAAAATTGGTAGGCGACGCCTTGGGATCGGTATACACTTTCGCTTGGTTCGCAAGAATCAACGTAAGTATCCGCTGCTTGATATCCCTGGAAAGACCCGATTCTTCGCAAAAGGCGAAGGGGCTGCCGATTTGAACTCCCGCCGCGCCTTGCTCTAATGCTTGTTCGATGCGCAGAGGATCGCCATAGGATCCTGCAAGCCAATAGGGTAGTCCGATTTCGTTAATTTTTTCGAGATCGACTTCGTCTTTTTCGCCGTAAATCGGCTCTCCATCGTCATTGAGTTGCATGGAACCTCGCGGCGGGGCGTTATGCCCTCCCGCCGTTGGTCCTTCGATGACGAAACCATTGACTTCGCCCGTCGATTTCTTTTTCAAGGAGATGGCCAGCGTGACGGAGGAGATGATAGCCAGGAAATTGGGACGTTTAAGCGCTTGCGAAATCTTCCCGATGATTTTCGCCGGATCGAACCGTATGCGAAAATCGTCTTGAGGGTCCGCGCCCAATACGTTGATCCGAAGAGATGCTTCGTCGTGATGGGTGAATTTATCCAATACCCCCGGAATTTCGCGCGGGATGCCCGCGCCCATTAGCACGTAATCCACGCCCGCCAGCATCGCTCCATATATGGAAGCGAGGTTGGGCAGTTGAATTTTTTCGAGGTAGTTGATTCCCACAAGGCCGTTATGCCCTTCTTTCGCCAGAAACACTTCGACGAAATTGGCGGCCGTCGTCAATTCTTGCAGCGCTCGGCTGGGAGTAAGCGAGTGCATAGGGATGAGTTTGAACGCTTCTTTTAGCTTCTTTCCGCAGGGGATGAAATAATTATCGTAAATGCGTTTGGCGATATCCTGGATGGGAAAATGTTCCAACGCCCGGCGAATGTGGCCGCCAGGATCGCCCAGTTGCAGCCGCCGGGCCAAGATCGAATCCAATGCGGTCCCGGAGACAACCCCTAATTGACCTGTTTTCGAGACGGCTTTTGCGAGAATCCAGTTGGAGACGCCGGCCCCCATTCCCCCTTGAATGATGATTGGATGGCTCATGTAGATTCCACAATTCCTTTCTGAGAAGCAATTCCGGCCGACATTTTGTCCAGGTATTCAACAAGGGTTGGTTTGCTCTTCGTCAATAGTATCCGCCGTTAAATGCGTTCAGGTATTTATTATGTAGAGTTTACCTAACTTGAGGAGGATACGGAATAGTTGCCCGTCGAGTTTTCTCAAATGATTTTCTTCGTAACCATGCGCCTTAAGATCATTCATACTCAAACGGAGAACAAACAATCCGATCAATTCCCTTTAATATTTGATTATTAGAGCCTCTTGCAAAACTATATTATTCCTCCCCCAAGCTTGGGGGAGGTTAGGAGGGGGTTGAGATAAGTCTAACAAAATCAACCCCCCTCTAACTCCCCCCAAGCTTGGGGGGAGAATTGAAAAGAAAATTATACCATTTTTGCAAGAACCTCATTAGTTTAAAAAATTTCTTTTCCACCTCTTCCGCGGAACGAATCGCGATAGGTTTTTCTCTCAACAAAAGTGTCTTATTTTAGGTTGTTTTTTGGATTGAGATAGTGTAAAGCATCGAAGAACGAAAAGTAAAAGTAGGTATTCGATGTTTAGACGCTGGAAGACTCTCGGCCTAAATAACAAATAATCCATTTCGAAACATCCATAGAATTCCCCGGCGATCGGCATTCATGGAATCGCCCTATTCTTTTCGGGGCGGGGATTCGCTACTTTGTTTTTTAAACAGGATTAGCAAAAGCGTATCTTTCATCATGTTTTCTTTTTGGATTTCTTGAGATCGAAAAAGGACGCCAAAGATGTAGTTTTTTTACTTTCCTGCTCCGCGATGAATTCATATGAACGAACAAAATAATTAACGGTATCAACGATTGATCTTTTGAAATGAAGGCAATCATTCATTTATTTGCATTTTTATTTTTTGGGCTTGATCTATTTTTCGAAATTAATTACAATTTTACTATGTTATAACATTATAATATTATAATGTTTAATGATTAAAAAATCAAATAAATCCCAAATCAAGCAGAGACAAACGAGGATTAACGTTATGTTGAATCTACCCCTTCTATCGTTAGCCATTAGTTCGGGCATTAAACAGAATCTGGCTGTATTAGGAACATGCCTGCTTATCGCTCTATTTATATTGATTTCCAGTAAAAAAACGAAAAAAGATTAAAAATCCACCCCAGAGATATTGAAAAAAAGAATAAATAACGGCGCGTTTTTTGCGAAGGTATTCATATGAGTAATCCAATAAAAATATGAAGTTTCGGCTTCATCGTTGTTTATTCCTTCCCAAGGCATTTTCGTATATGCCGGACGAAATCGCAGATATCTTCCGGAATAGTATCGAACGAAGTCATCCAACGGACTTCAGAGGTTTCTTCGTTCCAGACGTAGAAGAAAAATTTTTCTTGAATCTTAGGGATGATTTCAGCGGGGACGATGGCGAAGACGGCGTTGGATTCCACTTTTTGCGTGATTTTTATTTCGGGGATTTTTTCGATCTCGTTCGCCAACATCAGAGCCATAGCGTTAGCCTGTTCAGCGTTTTTGCGCCATAAATCGTTGGAAAGATAGGCTTCGAATTGGGCGGAAATAAAGCGCATCTTCGACGCCAACTGCATACCCTGTTTACGGATATATTTGAAATTTTCGGCGAGTTTTCGGTCAAAGAAAATAATGCACTCGCCGTACATCAAACCGTTTTTCGCGCCGCCGAAAGAGAGAACGTCCACTCCCGCCTCAGCCGTGAGACGGCGCAGATTGACGCCAAGATAAGCCGCCGCATTGCATAAGCGGGCGCCGTCAACATGCAGCAGCAGTCCGCGCTCGTGGGCGAAGGCGGCGATGGCTTCGATTTCCGGCAATGAGTAGACGGTTCCGTATTCCGTGGCTTGAGCGATGGATATGACTTTAGGCTGAGAATGATGCTCGAAGCCGATGCCGTGGATATGTTTGGCTGCATCTTCTATGGATATCTTGCCGTTAGGGGAAGGAACTGTAATCTGTTTGCAGCCGGTAAAGCGTTCCGGCGCTCCGCATTCGTCATTATTGACGTGCGACGCATCCGAACAGAGGATGGAATGGTAGGAACGCGTGATCTGCTTGAGTCCGAGAACATTGGCGGCCGTACCCCCAAAGACGAAATAGGCTTCGCAATCGCTTCCAAAATGCTCTTTGACTTTGCAAATGGCTCTTTCCGTAAAGGGATCGTCTCCGTAGGCAATAACATGGCCATTATTAGCGGCGGCGATCGCTTCGAAAATATCGGGATGGACGCCGGAATTATTGTCGCTGGCGAAACTTTTTTTCATCTTTCTCTCTTTCGATATAAAAAATGGATGATTGATTTTCATTAAGGAAGAGTATGGAACGGGGGCTTATGGCTCCAGGGTTTTATAGTATATTTCCCACGCCAGTGCAGTGTTGACGATGGCGGAGGCTGGCAGGATGGGGATGTCGTATCCTTCCACTCGGACGCAGCCGTCCGCCCACGGCCATTGCGGATCGATCCAGATGACGCCGGGATCGTCCCGATAATCGCGAGCGGACAGAATATCGGCGTAGACAACGCGCGCTCCGGCGGAGCGGGCTTTTTTCAGCAGCGGCTCCGGCGGGTGTTGATAGCCGATGTGGATAACGGCGTCGCCTGCCGCGTATTCTTCCTGCGGCGGATCGAAGGTGAAGCCGGAATTATAATCGCAAGGTTCGAAAACTTTCCCGATTTCCGTCTCCCGAACTTCGAAGGGAGGAAAATGGGCCATGCTGTACATAAAAAGCCGTTTGCCGTCCGCCTTGGCCTGCCGCGCCCATTTGCTCGCCTGATCGATTTTACTCCGTTCTTCCTTCTCTATCTGTTTTAGAAAGCCGATAACCGTATCGGCGTAGGTTCTGCCTATCGTTCCGGCGGCGACGGGCGCAACTGGATTCGGTTCATGCCACAGAATCCCTTTTTTGAGAAAACGGTCGATGCGGGGATAGCCGCCGTAGAGTCCGATGGTTTCATAGACAATCGGCATTTTCCCCAACCGGGTGAGGGCGGCGATCAATTCGCCGGTGAAAATCCAGGCGGGGATGATATTAGCCAGCGAGGGCGAGATGCCGCACTCCTTCGCATAGTTGGCGAAGAAAGCCGAATCGCGTTCTCCAGCGTTCTCGCCAAAAACGACGATAAACGCGCCGGAATCATAGAGGTTCGGGCTGACTTGAAGGGTGGGGGTTTGACCGATGAGGACGACGTCGTTCTTATCCGGCGCCGCTTCGCCCAGCCGTTTGACGAGCATCAAGCCTCCCGCGCGCCCGCATAGTTCGCTGACGAGCGACTCTTGCCCGGCGGCCCAAAGCATTCCACCATACGCCAGGCGTTGGGCGGCTTTTTCGACGGGAATTTTCATCGCATCAAGGCGGTTGCTTTGGAGATCGAGCGCTTTCGCCGTTTTCAATAAATAAGAATCGCCGAAAGCGGCGTTGTGGACGATTCCTAGAATCAGGGAAAAAACGACGAAGATTCGTTTCATATAGCCGCCTCTCCTGGCGGGCGGTTAAGGGATGAGGATTAGTTCTTGGAACGCTTCGTTTCCAATGCTCTCAACGCCGGGGAATTTTTGGTGAGGGCGTAGAGATGTTGCAAACGGGCTAGGCTATAAGCGTCGCCCTGCGCGATTTCATTGAAGATTTTTTCGTAGAGTTGGATAGCGTCGTGATAAAGAAAGTTGGCTTCATAAGTTTCCGCCAGCAGCGTCAGATAGGCGGGATTGCTTTTTTCCGCTTCCATGAGGATTCGAATCTCTTTCTCCACCCCTTCGACGGCTGCTGTTTGCTGGGGATCGATGATTCCCACGCGCATATCTTTTTCCTCGCTTATAAACGCGTTGTTGGCGTTGATCTTTCGGATGAAAATATAGTAGGCTTGTCCTGGAATCGGTTCGTTACCCGCATGATCCTTATCGAGGGGCAATTCCAAGTTGGCGGAGTCCGATTTATAAACGAATGTCGGCGTAACGCCTACAACTTCCAAGGCGTAGCGTTCTCCCGCTTCCAACGGCGCGAATTTCAAGACGATCTTCTTTTCCCGAATCAGTGTATTGCGAGGATAAAGCAGAAGCGGCGCGCGGTCGGAATTTCTCGTCGTCGCTTGCGCTCCAATATCGCTGCGTCCCTTGCCGCTGGCGAACATTCCCAAGCCGAGTCCTTGGATAGTTTGGCCTTGTTCTTGTCCCACGGTCAATTCGCTGTTGGCGGGCAGGTTGATCATCTTTCGCTGCACCGTAATCAAGACGGCCTTGGAATCGGCGCCCGTGGTCAGGCGGTCGCCTGCGAAAAGATCGTCGCCTCGCGCGGCGTCATGTCCTTCAGTCATCGCGCGCCGGAACGCCTGCACCGTTCCTGTGGCGTACATGATTTTGGCGTAAGGCTTCGGCGTTTCCGCAGTCATGCCGGTTAAAGACGCCGCGCCGATGAGGAAGAGGATAAAAAATAATGGCCAAAAATTTCGCCGCATAGCGTTTCGCCCTCCATCAATATAGTCTTCGTTTCTATGGGTATATTTAAAATAATAGAGCCTCTTGCAAAACTCCATAATTCCTCCCCCAAGCTTGGGGGAGGTTCAGGAGAGGGGGTTAACGTAAGTCCATTAAAATCAACCCCCCTCTAACTCCCCCCAAGCTTGGGGGGAGAATTTAAAAGCGGATTTTATTAATTTTGCAAGAGCCTCAATAGAATGATTATATCACAGACCGCCGTTGGGAATGCGTTGCTTCGCCG